>CANOGC010000001.1 GCA_947565445.1 uncultured Clostridium sp.
ATTGAAATTTGGTTAGAAAATAAAAAATTGAGAATTTCGCAATTAATTTTAATATTAAAATTATTGACAAAGTAACATGAGTAGATATAATATGTATACATACTGATAAATAAGGAATACTAAAATAATAATAAAAAATACAAACGAAAAGGAGAAAGAAAATGGAAAATCAAAAAAATACTACATCTGGTATTACATTAATTGCTCTTGTAATAACTATCATCATTTTATTAATTCTAGCAGGAGTAGTGTTAAACCTAACACTAGGAGAACATGGAATACTAAAGAAGGCAGAACAGGCAGGAGAGCAATATAAAATAAGCGAAATATTAGAAAAATTAGAATTAGAAAAAGTAGATTTAATGCTAAGAAAAAATGGAGAAGTACCAAGTTTACAAGAATATGTAGACCATTTAATAAATAAAGGAATAATAAGTGAAAGTGATGTAGAAGATATAGACGATAATACAAAAAATATAACAGTAGCTGGATACGTATTTACAATTGTAGAAGATACAAATAGAGATATAACAATTTCATACCAAGGAAAAGCAGACAATAGCCCAAGAATAGCGAAACTACAAGTGACAAAAACTAGCATAAATAGTATAAGTGTAACAGTATTATCTAGCAATGCAAATGGAGCAAGTTATAAATATAGTATAAAAAATATAACATTAGGAGAAACAGAATTTACAGAAGTAACAACATTAAACACAAATGAATACACATTTACAGGGCTAACAATAAATAACGAATATGTAATACAAGTAGAACTAGTAACAAGTAAAGGTTCAGACATAAAAGAAACAGAAAGCATAAAAACAGAACCACCAAAAGTAACATCTATTACATTAGATAAAACAAACATAGAACTAACAAAAGGTGGAACAGATTTGGTAACAGCAACTGTACTACCAGAAGAAGCAATAGATAAAACTATAACTTGGACAAGTAGTAATGAAGACGTTGCAACAGTAGATAGTGAAGGAAATGTAACTGCAATAGGGGAAGGAATTGCAATTATTACAGTAACTTCAAATGAAGTAGGTACAGTAACCGTCAGCTGTAATATAACAGTAACACCACCACCTCCACCAACTGCGGGAGCAGGAGGAACAACACATACAGCAAAACAAATACAATATACATGGGAAGAACTAAATTCAATTGCAAAAGTAATATCAGATAACTATGGGACAGGAGAAGGACAAGTAAATAATGATACAGCAGAAGTAGTAGTAAGTATAAATGGAAAAACAGATACATTAGGAATTGGAGACTGGACAACAGTAAATGGATTACGAGTAAGAATATTAGGGTTTAACCATGATACATTGGCAAGCACAGAGGCTTATAGAGAGGGCGAAACAAACACATATGCAGGGATAAGCTTTGAATATGTTGATTATATAATAGGTCCAGTACGAATGAATAGTAGCAGAACAGCAGCAGGCGGATGGGGAGTATGTGAATTGAGAGGAATATTAAATAGTACAACATATGATAGCTTAGAAAATAAAGAATATGTAAAAGAAGTTATTAAGCAATATATATCAACACCAAATAATGCGGGAAGTGTGAAGACGTCAACTGATAAATTATGGTTATTATCATGTTCAGAAATATGGAATAATGGATATACAAGTGGAGCTTATGGATACGCAATAACAAAAGAAGGAGAACAGTATAAATTCCATAAGAATATTAATGCTGGATGTGATGATGTAAATTATTATTTAGTTAAAAGAAGTTCTTCTTCATGGTGGTTGCGTTCGCCAAACTACAATAATAATGGTATGTTTGGCGTGGTTGATACTGATGGGAGTGTGACTGGTAAATATGCGAATAATGCTACTAGCTATGTAGCACCTGGCTTTGCAATTTAAAGTGTATAGAGGGAAAATCGCAATACGCATTATACAAATGCAATTTAAAAAAATATTTCAAAAAAGCTTGATTTTTTGAATAAATCAGGATATAATAGGTATGCAAATATGAAAAACTAGAAGAGTGGGAGTAAATCCCACTCTTTAAGTTAATTTTAAGGAGGATTTATCATTTGGCAAGTATTGAAGAAAAAGTAGAAAATCTTTTGCAAGATAAAATTAAGGAATTAGGCTATGAACTATATGATGTAGAATATGCAAAAGAGGGAAAAAATTATTTTTTACGTATTTTTATTGATAATGAAAAAGGTATCGATTTAAACGACTGTGAAAAAGTAAATGATGGCATTATGGATTTACTAGATGAAGCAGATTACATTAAAGAACAATACTTTTTAGAGGTATCATCTCCAGGAATTGAGAGAATACTTAAAAAAGATAGGCATTTTGATTTGAGCTTGGGAGAAGAAATAGAAGTAAACTTATTTAAACCAATAAATAAGAAAAAAACTTTAGATGGTATATTAACAGGATATGATGGATCTTCTATTACAATGATGCACGAAAATGGAGAGATATCAATATTAAGAAAAGATATTTCACAAATGAAAACAAAATATGATTGGGAAAACATATAATAAAGGGAGGAAAAAAGAAAATGAAAGCAATTGATAACAAAGAACTAATATTAGCACTAGAGGAATTAGAAACAGAGAAAGGAATTAAAAAAGCGTACTTAATTGAAGCGATTGAGCAAGCATTATTAACAGCATATAAAAGAAACTTTGACTCAGCAGAAAATGTAAAAGTTGTTATGGATAACGAAACAGGAGAAGCACACCTATATGCAGTAAAAGAAGTAGTAGAAATAGCAGAAGATGATAAACTACAAATAAACCTTGAAAATGCAAGAAAAATAAGCAAAAAACTAGAAATCGGAGATACTGTAGATATTGAAATGGTGCCAAAAGATTTTGGTAGAATTGCAGCACAAACAGCAAAACAAGTTATTATTCAAAAACTAAGAGAAGCACAAAGAGATATTGTATATACAGAATTTAACGAAAGAAAAGGTGAGATAGTTTCTGGAATTATTCAAAAAGCAGATGCAAACATTGTAGTTATGGATCTTGGAAAACTAGAAGGAGTTATGCCAGCAAAGGAACAAATACCAACAGAAAAATATCATGTAAATGATAAAATAAGAGGATATGTACAAGATGTAGTAAAAGGTCTTAAAGGAAATCCACAAGTTATAGTTTCACGTGCTTGTCCAGAATTTGTTAGAAGGTTGTTCGAATTTGAAATACCAGAAATATATGAAGGATTAATAGAAATAAAAAGTGTTTCAAGAGATCCAGGTTATAGAAGCAAAGTAGCAGTATATTCAACAAACCCTAACATAGACCCAGTAGGTTCATGTGTAGGTCAAAAGGGAGTACGTATACAAAATATTATTAATGAACTAAATGGCGAGAAAATTGATGTAATAGAATGGAACGAAGACCCAAGCATTTATATAGCAGCAGCATTACTTCCAGCACAAGTATTAGCAGTAGATATAAAGGAAGAAGAAAAATTTGCTCAAGTAATTGTACCAGATGATCAATTATCATTAGCAATTGGAAAATCTGGGCAAAATGCTAGGTTAGCAGCAAGATTAACAAATTGGAAGATAGATATAAAATCAGAATCACAATTTAGAGAGGCTCTTGCAAGTATGCAGGAGAAAACAGAAGAGTAAGTTTTAGGAGGTGTTTAAAATGAAAAAAATGCCACAAAGAACTTGCATGGGATGTAATGAAAAAAAAGATAAAAAAGATTTAATTCGAATTGTTAAGTTACCAAATGGTGAGATAAATATTGATAAATCAGGGAAAATGCCAGGACGTGGTGCATACATATGTGATAATATACAATGTCTGGAAAAAGCAGTAAAAACAAAGAGAATTGAAAGAGTTCTTGAAACGAAAATTGAGAATACAATTTATGAAAAATTAAGAGGTGTGATTATTGATAAATCATAAAATAGAGGGACTATTAGGATTATGCATGAAGTCAGGTGGGCTTTTATTTGGGACTGACGCTTGTATGGATTTAATAGAAAAGAAAAAAGTGAGTTTAGTTATAGTAGCAAGTGATGCATCAGATAGAACTAAGAAAAACTTTGAAATAGCTTGTAAAAGAAATGGAATACCAATATGTATTTATGGTGAGATTGAAGCTCTAAGTAATGCAATTGGAAAACCAAATAAGGCGGTATATGTATTAAAAAATCAAAATTTTGCGGATGAAATTAAGAAAATAATTAGTGGGGGTGAAATTATTGGGTAAGATAAAAATACACGAAATTGCAAAAGAACTTGACTTAACCAGTAAAGAAATTATAAAAAGAGCAGAAGAGTTGAAAATTGATGTTAAAAGTCATATGAGTTCAGTAGAAGAAGAATTAGCAAAAAAAATAAAGGAGAGTTTTAAAACGAATAAGAAAGAGGAAAATAAAAAGGCTGTACAAGAGAAAAAAGAAAAGAAAGTAAAACAAGATACACCAGTTATTATTCGTAGAGAGGTTATTGTATCAGAAGAAGAAATTGCAAAAAGGGAAGAAGAAGAAAAAAAGAGAAAGATGGAGCAAAAGAAAAAAGAAGTAGGCTTTGTAGAAAGAAATACTAGCAAAGATTTCAACATTGTATACCGCAATAAACCATCAAAACCAATGACAGTTAGTGAATTGTTTGGGTTAAAAACACCAAAACAAGAAGAAAAAGAAGAGCCAAAGCCAGAAGTTGTAAAAGAAGAGCTTGTAAAAGAAGAAAATGTAAAAGTTGTAGAAAAAGATGAAGAACAACCAAAACAAGTAGAAGAACCAAAGATAGTAAAAAACGAAGAAGTAAAACAAGATGTAGTACAAAGAGGAAATACTATGGTGCAAGAACAAAGAAAAACTAGACAAAATGGATATCAAAATAATAATAATAATAATAATGGATATCGTAATCATAGTCAAAATAATGGTTATAATAATAATTATAGGTCAAGAGATAATAACAACAATAATTTCCAAGGTTCACGTAATAATGGCTTTAACCCAAATAGAGATGGTGGAGGTTATAGAAACAATAACCAAAATGGTGGCTATCATCAAAATAGACCTAATAATGGCGGATATCGTAACCATAACCAAAATGGTTATGGAGGAAGAAGACCACTTGACGAAAAAGGTATTGAGAAAAATATTAAAAACATTATGACTGATGTAGCTGAAAAAGAAGTAGTAAGAGAATATAATAAATCAATAGATAAGCAAAAGCAAAACCGTTATGAAGAAAACAAAATGAAAAAAGCTCCAAAATCAAGACGTGGTGGAGACTATGAAATAAATGAAGATAAATTAAAAAGCTTAAAACAACATGACCGTTTATCTTCTATGTTTGATGAGCAAGATGGTGGAATGCTAGACTTTTATGACCTAACAACACAACGTGGAAAGAAAAACAAGAAAAGAGTAAATAAACAAGAAGAAAGAACAAAACAGAAAATATTTGAGCTAACAGAAATAACTATACCAGATCCTGTAACAGTAAAAGAATTAGCAGCTGAAATGAAAAAAACTACAGCAGATGTTATTAAAAAATTATTAGGTTATGGAGTTATGGCAACCATTAATAATGAGGTGGATTTTGATACAGCATTCTTAATTGCAGAAGAATTTGGAATTACCGCAATTAAAAAAGAAACTGTAACAGAAGAAGATATCTTATTTGATGAAACAGAAGATACACAAAATGAATTAAAGCCAAGACCACCAGTAGTAGTAGTTATGGGACACGTAGACCATGGAAAAACATCATTATTAGATGCAATTAGAAGTACTAATGTAATAGAAGGAGAGGCAGGAGGAATTACACAACATATAGGTGCATATAAAGTTAGCATAAATGATAGAGAAATTACTTTCTTAGATACACCAGGGCATGAAGCTTTTACATCTATGCGTGCTAGGGGAGCACAAATTACAGATATTGCAATTTTAGTAGTAGCTGCAAATGATGGAGTTATGCCTCAAACTATTGAAGCAATTAACCATGCAAAAGCAGCAGAAATTCCAATTGTTGTTGCTCTTAATAAAATTGATGTAGAAGGTGCAAATCCTGAAAAAGTAAAACAAGAATTAATGAAATATGAGTTAGTTCCAGAAGAATGGGGTGGAGATACAATATTTGTTGAAATATCTGCTAAAAAGAGAATTAACATAGATACATTATTAGAAATGGTATTATTAGTAGCAGATATGAAAGAACTAAAAGCAAACCCAACAAAACAATCAAAAGGAACAGTTATTGAGGCTCGTCTTGATAAAACAAGAGGACCAGTTGTATCAATGCTTGTACAACGTGGAACTTTAGATGTTGGAGATACAATTGTTGTAGGTTCTGCTATTGGTAGAATTCGTACAATGACAGATGATAAAGGAAGAAAAGTAAAAAAAGCAGGACCATCTACACCAGTAGAAGTAACAGGTTTAACAGAAGTACCAGAAGCAGGAGATACATTCTATGAAGTAAAAGATGAAAAAACTGCAAAACATTTAATTGAAAGAAGAAAACGTCAAGCAAGAGAAAAGAGCATAAACCAAACATCAAGAGTAACTTTAAATGACTTATTTAGTGAAATTGAAAAAGGTAACTTAAAACAATTAAATATTATTGTAAAAGCAGATGTACAAGGTTCTGTTGAAGCTGTAACACAAAGCTTAGAAAAATTAACAAACGAAGAAGTGCAAGTAAAAGTAATTCATGCAAATGTTGGTGGAGTAACAGAATCTGATGTAACACTTGCTAAAGTTTCAAATGCTATAATTATTGCATTTAATGTAAGACCAGACCCAATTGCAAAAGAAGTAGCTAAAAAAGAAGAAGTTGAAATAAAACAATATTCTGTAATTTATCAAGCAATTGAAGATGTAGAAGCTGCTATGAAAGGAATGCTAGATCCAGTATTTGAGGAAAAAGTAATAGGAACAGCTGAAGTACGTCAAACATTCAAAGTAAGTGGAGTAGGAACAATTGCAGGATGTTATGTAACAGATGGAAAAATTGCAAGAAATGCAGGAATTCGTGTAATTCGTGATAATGTTGTTATACATGATGGAAAACTTGTATCTTTAAAGAGATTTAAAGATGATGTAAAAGAAGTAGCATCTGGATATGAATGTGGTATTCAAATTGAAAACTATAATGACATAGTAGAATCAGATACTTTAGAAGTATATGTTATGGAAGAAGTAAAAAAATAGATACAAAAGGAGGGCATTATGCCAAAGAATAATGCGAGATTTGAAAGAATTGGTGAGGAATTAAAAAAGGAAATTAGTCATATAATTAGTTATGAACTAAAAAACCCAAATGTAACAGGGCTAATTAGTGTAACAAAAGTACATGTTACGCCAGATTTAAAATATGCTAAAGTATATGTTAGTATATTAAATTCTAAAAATACAAATGAAACATTAGAAGCATTGAAAAAATCTTCTGGGTTTATTAGAAGTGGGATTGCAAAATCAATAAACTTAAGAATTACACCAGAGCTTGTTTTTGAATTAGATGATTCAATTGAATATGGGTCTAAGATAGATTCTATACTAAAAGAAATTATGCCAAAAAAAGGCGATAAAGAATAGGAGAAAATTAAATGACATTAGATAATATAAAAGAAGAGATAGAAAAAGCAGAGAGCATAGTTATTTTAACTCATGAGAACCCAGATGGAGATGCAATTGGAAGTACTCTTAGTATGTATAATGCATTAGTGCAATTAGGAAAAAAGCCAGAAATGATAGTACCAGAATATCCAGAAATTTTTAGTTTTTTGCCAGAAGCTAGCAAAATGCAAAAAGAAGGAACAAAAGAGATATATGATTTAGCAATTGCATTAGATTGTAGTGATATTAAGCGCTTAAATGGATTTGCAAAATACTTTGAGAATGCTCGTACAACAATAAATATTGATCATCATAGTGTAAATGCAATGTTTGCAGATTACAATTTTGTAAATCCAGATGCGCCAGCTTGTTGCCAAATTCTAATTTTAGTATTAGAATACTTAGGAGTTAAAATTGATAAAGAAATAGGAAGCTCACTAGTTGCTGGAATTATTACAGATACAGGAGGTTTTAAATACCAAGGAACATCAAAAGAAACATTTGAGTTTACAGCTTGGTTATTAAGCATAGGAGTAAATGTTGCAGACATATATAGAAAAGTTTTGGAAAAGCAGACAAAAGGACATTTTGAACTTAGTAAAATTGCAATGGACCGTTTAGAACTTATAGAAGATGGAAAAATTGCATTTACATATATTACAAAAAAAGATGAAGAATTAGCAGATGCTAAAAACGGAGACCAATCTGGTTTAGTAGATATAGGAAGAAGTATAGAAGGAGTAGAAGTATCAATTCTTCTTAGTGAAAAAGAAGAAGGATTATATAAAGGCTCACTACGTTCAAATGAATATGTAAATGTATCAGATGTAGGAATGATGTTTAATGGAGGAGGGCATCTTCATGCAGCAGGTTGCCAAGTTCATGCAACATTAGAAGAAGCCAAAGAAAAAATAATAAATGAAGTAAAAAAACATTTGAAATGAGAAAAATATGGATGGAATTATAATAATAAATAAAGAAAAAGACTACACATCACATGATGTAGTAGCAATAGTAAAAAAAGTACTAAAAGAAAAAGTAGGGCATACTGGTACATTAGATCCTGAAGCGACAGGGGTGTTACCTCTATTAATAGGAAAAGCAACAAAAATTTCAAAATATTTAATAGAGCACGATAAAACATATCGTGCTATTTTAACTTTAGGTATAAAAACTGATACAGCAGATTTTACAGGTAATATTATAGAAAAGCAAGATATTAAAATGCCAAGAGTTGAGAAAATTAAAGATGTACTTTTTTCTATGTTAGGTGAAAATAAACAAACTCCACCAATGTTTTCTGCAATTAAAGTAAATGGAAAAAAATTATATGAATATGCAAGGCAAGGAAAGACAGTAGAAGTACCATATAGGTTAATTACAATTTATGAAATTGAATTAGAAGATATTGATGAGAATAAAAAAGAGATAACATTTAAAGTACATTGTGGGAAAGGTACATATATTCGTACACTTTGTGAACAAATTGCTGAAAAATTAGGAACTATTGGATGTATGAAAGAGTTAGCAAGGCTTAGAGTAGGGAATTTTAAAATAGAAGATAGTGTAACTATAGATGAGTTAAAACAAGAAGGAGGCATATCTTCTAAAATAATTACAATAGAGGAGTTTTTTAATAAAAAACAAGAAATTATATTAGATGATAAAAGGTTAGACTTGTTTCTAAATGGAGTAAAGCTAAAATATGTGCTAGAAGATGATATTTATAGGATATATGATATAAATATGCAGTTTGTTGGAATTGGTGTGGTAAAAAGTGGAAAATTGAAAAGAGATGTTATATTGTGATGATAAAATATTTAAAGTTGTAAACTGTAGCTGTGAACCTAAAATATATAAAATTGTGCTAATTTGTGCCTATAAAGTAAAATATTAAAATTTGAAAAGAAGCGTCTTGAAAGTAAATTTTGTATACGTATGTTTTAAAAATTTGTGGGAGAATCTCACACCCTTGTGAGAGGGGCCTACAAATTTTTATTACATACTGTGCAAAATTTATCTTGAACGAGCGGATTTGAAAATTTTAATATTTTACTTTTATAGGTACAATAGAATATCCTACAAGTTAATTCGTAAATTTACTAAAAATGTTGGAACAATTAGAGTAATAATGCTTAATACAAAAATTGCGATACTACCTCCGTTTATTTTTTTGTTCTTTCCATTCATAAATTCCATAAAAAAACGTTTTTAAAAACACAAAAAATGATAAAATAGCAATAACAATTTTCAAAATATATCACCTAACTTTCCATAAAAATATATCCAGATTTTACTTTTGTTTCTACTTTAACATCAAAAAAAGAATTTTTGAAATTTTCTAACCAGTTATAATTTTCCCATTCATCCATAGTTAAAAAATCTTTTACAATATACTTTCCAAATCCATCAATATCACTTTTTAAATCTTTTGAAACTTTGTATAAATAATCATACAATTTGGTAGTTAAATAAAAATTAGCAGATTTTTCTAATAAAGAAACATTTTCTGAGCTTAAATATTTGGAATTTTCATCCATACTTAAAATGCGTGCATCTAATGTAACATCTGATGTAATATATGGTGTACCATTTACAAGTTCTACTTTATTTTTTGTATTATTAACTAAACGAAGTTTAAGGGAGATTGTTTGACCCTCTTCAAAAGGACTTGGTATATTAATAACACAAGTATCTAAGCTGTTACAAATTATTTGGTGACAAATGGTTTCTAAACCTGTTAGTTCTCCTACTAATTTATCCTTATAAAAAACCGCAAGTCCAATATTTTCAATATTTGGCTTACCATGAATTAATGTTTCGTTAGCTTTGTTAGAAGCATCTATTTCAGTTGGAGATTCACCCACATTTGCACTATGAGTATTATCAGAGTTAATTCCTCCTAAAATAGCAAAACTACTCCTAAATGTATCTGTATAATCAGAAAAAAATTGGCTAAGGGTTACATTTTCTGTTAAACCAGTATATTGACTAGTAGTAGGAGCAATTTCATAATATCTCGCTGAAAGTTTCTCTAACATTGGCTTAGAGTTATTCAAAAAGTATTCTGCACTACATCTACTAACTAATACATTACAGTCTGGTCGTACATCTATTGTATTCATTAATGTAAATAGCGTTTCTGAAATACCTCTGTTTGCAAAATCCTCAGAAAATACAATGATCTTACAATGTGCAAGGTTTGATTCTTTACTTAAATAGCTATTTAATATATTTACACCAGAATCAAAAGAAGAACATTCTATTGAAGTTACAATAGAAGAATCGGATTGTGAAGAACTTCCTCCATCTGAACTATTACTGGGTACAGAAACTTGAAAACTTAGTTTTAACTTATTGTTTTCGCCAACATCAAATCCTATAGCAACTACATAAGCTAAACGGTCAATGTTTTGAGAGTTATAACAACCAGAAAGAGAAAAGAATAGAGTAGTTATAATAAGAAAAAGACATATTAATGTTCTAAGTTTTTTAAGTTTCACTTGTTAAAACCCCCTTTTGTACATAAGACTTTTGCTTTTTGTGTTTAAAATACGCAAATAGAAGAATGCAAAAACTAATTATAAATACTAAAATAATTGTTACATAACGAAATAGAGTATCTTCTAGCCATCTAATTGCAACCATGTTTTTTGGAATTAATGCAAAAATAAAACATAATGTAGAAAAACAATAAACCATAGGTTTTGTATCTTGTATTTTTGCTAGTTTGCTAAATATATGGTTAACTAGTAAAACAGTAGTACTTATATAACTCATAAGAACTAAAATCCAACCTAAAATAAATAATGCATCAGGCCTTTGCAAAAATCTTCCAAAATCTGTACCACGAATTAGTACATATACAGAAGAAAGGTCATTAACAGTTAAAACATCTGCAAAGGAAAATAGAAGTGTGACTATACTTAAAAATAAGTAAAAAGCAGAAATACCTATTGAAATATAGCTAACTTTGTTAAAGCTTTCGGGCTTTTTTAGAAATGGCTTTAAGAAATATAAATAACTAATTCCTGTAAATGCAAATATATTAGTCATTCCAGTAAAAAAAGTTTGGTTTATACCATATCCAAAAATAGGAAAAATTCTATTTAATTCGAAACGAGGAAATAAGCAAAAAAATGCAATAAGTAAATTTAATAAAACAATAGGTACAAAAATAAGATTACACCTTATAACACTTCTAAATCCAAATCTGTTTGCAGCGGCACAAGCTATAATAAAAAATAGAACAATTAAGCAAATAGAGGCTTTTTCTAAGTATACTAGTTTTAACATTTCAGTAAAGTTACGAAGTAGAGTACCAGAAATCATTAAAAAATATATAATAAAAATAGAACCTATTATTGTTTTAAAAACTTTTCCACCTAAAAATTCACTAATGTCTAAAATGTCGCTATTACCAAATGGTTTCCATAGTTTTAGCATAATAAACAAAAATAAGAAAACAAAGGCAATAACAAGTATTAGATTAAGAGGGGTAGATGGACCACATTCATCTAGTAAGTTTTGTGGTAAGTTTAATACAATTTGATTTAAAATTATAACAACAATAAATGCAATTGCTTCAAAAGTTCCTATTTTTGTAGAATTCATAAAATTCAAATCCTTTCTAATTTTAGGTGCTATTCATAGGTAATAATATATAAATACCTACGAACCGTCGCCATTCCCCAATGAAACTGTACAAAATGTGTAAACACATTTTGACGGTTTCTATTGGTCCCCACTTATGGCTCCGAGATTCTTCGTAGTTATTTATATAATTATTACCTATGAAGGCTAAATTTTCTTTGTGTGTATTTAGTAAGCTATTTGTTAGGAAATTTCCATTTCATGCTAATATCAGGTTGTTTTTTAGGTCTTTTTGTATTTAAGAAATCAGCACGATGTTCTCTTTTCCAAGCAGGAGACAATAATAGTCCATTGTAATCTTTTGTTACAGGTACATAAGGTTGTAAATAAGGATAGCCAAATGAATTTAAACTTGCAAGTAATAGTAAATGGAAGAATAAACAAGTAGCAATTCCTAAAAATCCTAATAGATATCCAAATATAATATAGATAAATCTTGCAAGCCTAAAATGAAAGCTAAAAGAATAATCAGGAATAGCAAAAGATGCAATAGCAGTAATAGCAACTACAATAATTAAGATAGGGCTTACAATATTTGCATCAACAGCTGCTTGTCCTAATATTAATGCTCCTACAATTCCAATAGTTGGACCAAGAGGAGAGGGAACACGAATACCTGCTTCACGAATGAGCTCAAAAGAAAACTCCATAACTAAAATTTCAAAAATAATAGGAAGAGGGATGTTTTCTCTAGATGCTACAATAGCAAATAATAATTCAGTAGGCAAAAGTTCTTGATGAAAATTCGTAATTGCTACATAAAATCCAGGTAATAGTAATGTTAAAATAATTGCAAAAATTCTAACTAATTTTAGTAAATTAGAAAACTTATATTTTAAGTTTAAGTCTTCAGGTGATGATATAAAATCAATAAAAGTACCTGGTGCAATAAGAGCATATGGGCTACCATTTACTAGTATAACTACTCTACCAGATAATAGGAAATTAGTAGCATTATCTGGACGTTCTGTTGAAATCATTTGAGGAACACTAAACTTTCCATTATCAGATATAAGTTGTTCTAGCTGACCAGAAGAAATAATGCTATCAACTGAGATATTGTTAATACGATATTTTACTTCTGCTATTAAATCATTATTTGCAACATTTTTCATATAGCAAATTGCACATTTTGTTTTTGTTAAATTTCCAACTTCTAAATTTTCTATAATTAATTTTTCATTATTACAAAAACGCCTTAAAAGAGAAGTATTTGTACGAATATTTTCAGTAAAACCTTCTTGTGAACCACGAATAACGATTTCATTTTCTGGCTTCCCAACACTTCTTTGCTTAAACCCTTTTGCATCAATATCAAAAGCGATATTTAAAGTATCAACAAAAAGAAGGCAATTTCCAGAATTGACAGAGGAAGCTACATCATCAAAAGTATTTACTTGTTTTACACTATTTTGTGGAATTAAGTGGTTTAAAATATATGAAGCTAGATCGAATTTTTTTACTTTTCTTACAGTAATATGATTTGTTACAACTTCCTTTGAAACATCAGCTTCAGGATTTGTATAAGTATTTGCTTGATTTCGTAACATAAGAGGGTCTAATACAAAATGATTTACAATTTTTGTATCGACCATACCATCAATGTATAAAATAAAAGCTTTATATTCTTTGCTTTTTGCAATTAAACTAAATTCTCTTATAATAATATCACTATTAATCATAGCATTATATCGTGTAGTAATTGTTTCTAAGTTAGTACCAATTTTAGGAAATATATTTTTAGGAGATTCATAATTGTTATTGTTTTCATTGTGAGTAGCATTTTCATTGTTATTTGCTTCAGGTACAGTAAAATTATATTCTTTATGTGGTGTATACCAAAATAAATCTTTAAAATATGCCATTACAGAACCATTTTTATTTTGTTTCACTTTTTTACTCCAATCTAAATGTATTTGTCATATTTTTAGCAAAAAGGGAAAAATTATGCATGATAAATAAAATATGAAAAATATTGATAATAAAACAAATATGTATTACTATATAAAAGTAAAAATTATATTTTAAAATGAAAAAGTATAAAAATTAACAAAATTTATATAGAATAGTATAGTAAAAATCAGAGAGGTAATAAATGAACAAAGAAGAAATAATTAAAAATTATAAAAATGATGATGATAGATTATTAGTTTCAAAAATGTTAGACCAAATTATATTATGTAATAAACAAAATAAAATACGAAACACCGATTTTTTAGATGAAAGGCAAAGAGATATGCTACAAAAGGTACTAAATAGAATGAAATTAGAAAACTATACAGTTTTTGGAGGTTTTAAAGAAGCTCAGAGGAATACATATATATTTTATCCAGAAAGATGGAATAAAGAAATTGTAAAGCAAAATTATGATGAAGTGATGAAGATAATAGAAGTTATATTACCTAATGAGTTACATGGAAAGTATACACATAAAGACTATTTAGGTGGGCTTATGAAATTGGGGTTAAAAAGAGAGAAAATAGGAGATATTATAGTATGGAATGAAGGAGCCCACATTATAGTATTAAATGAAATAATACCATTTTTAGAGCATAATTTAGCAACATTAACAAGATTTCAGAAAGCGGAAATTACAATAAAAGATGTGAAGGATATACACCAATGTGATATACAAAAACAAGAGATAGAAATTATGGTATCATCAATGAGGTTAGACAATATCATTTCAGAACTTATAAAAACATCAAGATCAAAATCAGAAGAAATAATAAGGGAGCAAAGGGTATTTGTAAACTATGAAGTGGTAGAAAAGGTATCTAAAAGTATTAAGATAGGAGATAAAATTACAATTCGAGGAAAAGGAAAATTTGAAATAAAAAATCAGGTTGGTAATACTAAAAAAGGAAGAATAATTATAAAAGCTGAAAAATATATGTAAATTAAACGATTTTTTTACGAAAACATCTTGACAAAGCATAAAAAATAGTGTAAAGTATATTAGCATTACAAAAGAGAGGTAATATAAATGGAGAAAAATGTTAAAGTCAGTATGCTTTGCCAAATTTACGGAAGTTTATTAACTGAAAAACAATTCAACGTATTAAATGATTACTATAATAATGACTATTCTCTATCAGAAATTGCAGAAAATTATAGTATTACAAGGCAAGCAGTAAGAGATAATATAATGAAGGGGGAAGCAAAACTTTTCGAATACGAAGAAAAGCTAGAAATTATGAAACAATCATTAAAAAGGGAACAACAAATCGAAAAAATACTTTCTGAATTAACTAAAATAGATACAAAATTCTCTGATAAAAAAATTGCTAGTATTTTGGAAAATGTAAAAAAAGAATTAAACTTTTTAGTATAAAAAATTTTAACAATAGTTTAAAGAGGAGGAAGATATGGCTTTTGAAGGATTATCTTCAAGATTACAAGAAATCACAAGAAAATTTAAAGGTAAAGCAAGAGTTACAGAAAGTGACTTAAAAGATATGTTAAGAGAAGTAAAACTTGCATTATTAGAAGCAGATGTTAATTACAAAATTGTAAAAGATTTTATTACGGAAATTAATGAAAAAGCATTAGGTCAAGATGTACTAAAATCACTAACTCCAGGGCAACAAGTTGTTAAAATTGTAAAAGATGAATTAGTAGAACTTTTAGGTGGAACTGAAAGCAAGATTAACTTTAATCCAAATCCACCAACAGTTATTATGTTAGTAGGTCTTCAAGGTTCAGGGAAAACAACAACAGCAGGAAAACTTGCAAATCTATTAAGAAAGCAAGGAAAAAATCCATTATTAGTTGCATGTGATGTATATAGACCAGCAGCTATTAAACAATTGCAAGTAGTAGGAAAACAATTAAACATACCAGTTTTTTCAAACGAAGAATCTAAAGATGTTGTACATATTGCAAAACAAGCAATGAATATGGCAATATCAAAGCTAAATGATGTAGTAATTATAGATACAGCAGGTAGATTACATATAGATGAAGAACTTATGCAAGAATTAAAAAACTTAAAAACAAATCTAAAACCATATGAAATCTTACTAGTAGTAGATGCAATGACAGGTCAAGATGCAGTAAATGTAGCAACATCATTTAATGAAGAAATTGGAATTGATGGTGTTATTCTAACAAAATTAGATGGTGATACTCGTGGTGGTGCTGCATTATCTGTAAAAAAGGTTACAGGAAGACCAATTAAATTTGCAGCAACAGGTGAAAAATTAAGTGATATAGAAGTGTTTCACCCAGAAAGAATGGCAGGAAGAATTTTAGGAATGGGAGATGTTCTTTCTATTATTGAAAAAGCAGAAGAAGCATTTGATGAAGAAGAAGCACTAAAACTAGAACAAAAGCTACGTAAACAAGAATTTGATTTAGATGATTACCTAACACAACTAAGGCAGATGAAAAAAATGGGTTCATTTTCGGCTATATTAAAAATGATACCAGGAATGAATGCTTTAAAAGATGTTAAAATAGATGATAAAGAATTCGTTAGAATTGAAGCAATGATTTGCTCTATGACCAAAAAAGAAAAGAGAAATCCTAAAATTTTAAATGGTTCTAGGAGAAAAAGGATTGCAGATGGAGCAGGTGTTACAGTACAACAAGTAAATAAATTTATGAATTCATTTGAAATGACACAGAAAATGATGAAAAAAATGAAAAATGATAAAGGTATGAAAAACATGTTAAAAGGAATTAATCCAGAGGATTTAAAAAATTTTAAAATGTGAAAAGTGTTATTAAATTTTTAAATTTATATAGATTATAGCTAAAGCAGAAGGAGTTTTTATAAAGAAATACAAAAATGCTAGGCATTTTTGCATAAGTTATCTGTAAAGCTCATACTTCGCTAACAGCTAACTTATCAGGAGGTGAATAAAATGGTAAAAATTAGATTACAAAGAGTTGGTGCTAAAAAAGCTCCATTCTATCACATTGTTGTAGCAGATTCTAGAAGAGCAAGAGATGGAAAAATAATTGAACAAATAGGAACATATAACCCAATGACAGAACCATCTACAATTGTACTAGATAAAGAAAAAGTAGCAACATGGATACAAAATGGTGCGAAACCAACAGACACAGTTAAAGCTTTAATAGAAAAAGCAAACTAGGAGGAGCAGATTTATGAAAGAAATGCTTGAAATTATAATTAAAAATTTAGTTGCAAACCCTGAACAAGTTACAATTACTGAAGAACAAAAACAAAACACTATCAATTTTAGTGTAAAAGTAGCAAATGAAGATATGGGAAAAGTAATTGGAAAACAAGGAAGAATTGCAAAAGCTATTCGTACTGTTTCAAAGGCAATTGCTACAAAGGAAAATAAAAAAGTAAATATTGAATTTGTAGAAGAGTAGGAAAAAGTATGGAAAATCTAATGGAAATTGGTCAAATAGTAAATACTTATGGAATAAAAGGTTTTGTAAAAGTAGTTCCTTTTACAGATAACATTAATAGGTTTGAAGATTTGAAAACAGTGTATGTAGAAACAAAAAAAGGATTAGAAAACTTTGAAATAGAAGAAGTGAAATATGCTAAAAACACAGTGTTATTAAAACTAAAAGGAATTGATGATATTAATATTGCAGAAAAATATAAAAATTGCTATATAAAAATATCAAGAGAAAATGCAGTAAAACTACCAGAAGATACATATTTTATTGTAGATTTATTAGATATAAAAGTATATACAGATGAAGATATATATTTAGGAAATATTATAGATGTATATCCTACTGGAAGTAATGATATATATGTTGTAAAAAATGAAGAAGGAAAACAAGTATTATTACCAGCAATTGGTGAAGTAATTAAAAAGGTTGATATTCAGAATAAAAAAATGGTAGTTCACTTGTTAGATGGTCTTATATAAGGAGTAATTATGAAATTTGATGTTTTAACATTATTTCCAGAAATGTTTACACCACTTAAAGAAAGTATTATTGGAAGAGCAGAAAAAAACAATTATATTGAAATAAACATAACAAATATAAGGGATTTTTCAAAAGACAAGCATAATAAAGTTGATGATACTCCATATGGTGGTGGTGCAGGAATGGTAATAAGACCAGATGTAGTATATGATGCATATAAATCTGTAAAAACAAAATCTGCAAAAACAATTTATTTAACTCCACAAGGAAAAAAGCTAGACCAAAAAATAGTAGAAGATTTAAGTAGATATGAACATATCATTCTTCTATGTGGACATTATGAAGGAATTGACCAAAGAGTAATTGATGAAATTGCTCCAGAGGAACTTTCAATTGGAGATTATGTCTTAACAGGAGGAGAACTTCCTGCTATGGTGCTTATAGATAGTGTTTCTAGGTATGTAGATGGTGTTCTAAATAAAGAATCTATTTTGGAAGAATCATTTTCAAGTGGAATTTTAGAATATCCACAATATACAAGACCAGAAGTATTTAATAAAAGAGAAGTACCAGATATATTAAAATCTGGTCATCATGAAAAGATAGAAAACTGGCGAAGAAAAAAAGCTATTGAAATAACCTATAAGAAGAGACCAGATTTATTAGAAAATGGAAATTTTACTGAAGATGAAATAGAATATATCAAAAATTTGAAAGAAAAAAATAATTAAGAAGGAGGAAAAATTTCAAATGGATATTATAAAATCAATTGAACATGAACAATTAAAAAACAAAGTTCCAGTACTAGGTGTTGGAAATACAGTAAAAGTTCATGTTAGAATTAAAGAAGGAAATAGAGAAAGAATACAAGTATTTGAAGGAATTATTATTAAAAAACAAGGTGGAGGAGTAAATGAAACATTTACAGTAAGAAGAATTTCTTATGGTGTTGGTGTTGAAAAAACATTTTTAGTTCATTCACCATTAGTTGAGAAAGTAGAATTAGTAAGAGTAGGTAAAGCAAGAAGAGCAAAATTATTCTACTTAAGAGATAGAGTAGGAAAAGCATCTAAGACAAAAGAAAAATTAGGCGCAAGAATCGAAAATAAAGAAATTACTTTAAAAGAAGAAATGGTTGAAGAAGCACCAGTTGCTGAAGAAGCCGTAGCTATAGAAGAAAATATTTCTGCAAGTGAAGAAGTAGTAGAAACAACAGAAGCTACAGTAGAAGAGCCAGTTGTAGCTGTAGAAGAAGCTCCAGCAGTTGAAGAAGTTAAAGAGGAAGAACCAGTTTCTGAAGTAGTAGAGGCACAAGCTGAAGAAGAAAAAACAGAGGAATAGAAAAAAAGTAAATTTGATTGGATAATAAGTAAAATTATGTTAAAATGGATTAACAAAGTAGCAAAAATTCTCCTGTGCTCTTGTGGCAGGACAAATGTTAAGAAGGAGGAATAGAAAATGTCAACAGAACAGAAAACGGCAAAAAGAATATCCTTAAATGGTGGGGGATTAGGAAACCCCATCTTTCTACCACCAAAAGAAAGCACATTTTATGATGATGGGGTGGATAGTCAGTGTACAGTACCGATAGAAAGCAGGGAAAAATTAGAAAAAAAATTGGTAGAAAAATTGCCAAAATAGAAGCGGATTCCTATTGTAGTACACCATCTTATCTAAGAGCGGTCACATTGTGACCGCTTTTCTCATGCTACAATTCTAATTTTGGCTGATATTTTTCAAGCAACATATTTACTTGGCAAAGGTATGCCATAAGCTGTGGACATGTCATTGGGTGTCAGAAAACAACACGAAGAGATATGCTTAGAGCCTGTAAGAAAACACGGAAAGTACTAAATGGGCATTTTTTATAAAAATTGTCAAAAGAACGATACTAATTATGTTATTACCCCAAATATAAGAAATAATATTTTGTAAAATTAATTGATAAAATAGTTAAAAAAGTGTAAAATATACTAAAGTATAATTAGGGTGGGAAAAGCATATGATTAAAGATAATTTAATAGAGGTACTTCATGAAATGGAAGAAGTAACAAAAATGTTTAAACTTGAGCCATTTGATATTTATATTATTGGAGGAGGAGCATGTATATTAGGTGAATATACAACAAGAGCCACTTTAGATATAGATTTTGTAGATTTAGGCTATCCTGCAAAATATGGAAAAGTATTTGTATTATTAAGAGATTATGATATGTTAGAATATCAAAGTACAATATTATCTCCAAATTATAAAAAAAGAGCAATAAAACTAGAGGAGTTTCAATACATTAATGTTTATATTCTTTCAAAAGAAGATATTGCAATAAGTAAAATAATAAGACTTGCCCCCAAAGATATAGAGGATTTGGAGCAAATAATACCTAACTGTGATAAAGAGATTCTTAATAATATTATAGAAGAGGTCTTAAATAGGGATGATTTATTTGAAAGCAAAAGGTTTGAATTTGAGAAAAAATTGAAGATATTTAGGGAGAAGTATAATGTATAGAATATTTTGTGAAAGTTATAATAATTTTGTCAATTCATTTAACGAAACGAGTAGTAGATTAGAAATGGCTAAGCCCTTAGAATTGATGGTAGATGTTAATAAGTATATAGAAGAAGAAAAAAAAAAAAGTGAATTATATAAGAAATTATGTGATCTAATTTGTTTTATGAAAGAAAATATTGAAAGATTTCCAAAATTAAAAGCGTTTTTATGGACTTTAAGTTCAAGAAATATGAATGGAATGAAATATAATATAGCAAAAAAAGAAGAGTTAGAAGAACAAACAAAACTAGTAAATTCATTTTTGAAATTAGCATATTGGTATTAAAAAGAATGAAAAAAGAACCTGTTACTATCGTAGATATAAAGGCGACGACTATTTATCAGTAGAAGTTGAAGTCAATAAGAAATTGCAATTTGATAAAGTAGAAGAGGTTTGTGGTTTTTTCTTATGTACAGTAAAGGGTAGAGGAACATTGTACACAAAAGAGAATTTAGAAAAAGTTCTTCTTTAAGTTACTAAAGTGTACTTTATTAAAGAGGTCGCAAATTGCGACCTCTGTATCTATATTATAATTCAACTTTTGGTTGATACCTTTCAAGCCACATGTTTACTTGGCACAGGTACGCCATAAGCTGTGGACCTGTCATTGGGTGTCAGAAAACAACACGAAAAGATATATTTAGAGCCTGTAGGGAAATACGGAAAATGATAAATGGGTGTTTTTTTATAAATTTTGTAAAAATAACAAAAATTAATACTGTGATTACCCAAAAATACAAAAGAAAAGAAGATAATATTATGAATAAAGAAGAAAGTAAAAATAAAAAAGAGAAAAAGTATGAATACAAAGTAATTCAAACTTTCAGTAAAGATGGACCAACATTTCAAGAAGTAATGGAAAAGATAATACTTAATAAGTTAAATAAGATATAAAAAGTTACTTGACAATCAAGAACAAATGTTTTAGAATGTAAATACAATAATATCATAAAAATAATGAAATAAATGTAATAATAAATGCAGTAATATATAAATTTATATGCTATTATGAGTATTTTATATGGAGTGATGTTTATGGAATTTGAAAAAGCAAAATTAGTAGAATTAAAAGCAAAATTTGATTCTATAATTAACAAAGAAGAAAATGTAGAATTTTGGTATGCTAGAGATTTACAAATACAATTAGGCTATACTCAATGGAGAAACTTTTTAGAAGTAATTAATAAAGCAATTGAATCTTGTAAAAATGCTGGTATCAATGAGAATGATCATTTTGCTAAGGTCAGCAAAATGATAGACTTAGGAAAAGGAGCTAAACGACAAGTAGAAGACTATATGCTAACAAGATACGCATGTTATTTAATTGCTCAAAATGGAGATTCTAAAAAAGAAGAAATAGCATTTGCTCAGAGCTATTTTGCAGTACAAACTAGAAAACAAGAAATAATAGAAGATAGAATTAAACTAATGAACAGATTAGAAGCAAGAGAAAAATTAAAAGAATCAGAAAAACAGTTATCAAAAAATATTTATGAAAGAGGAGTAGATGATTTAGGATTTGCAAGAATTCGTTCAAAAGGAGATTCAGCTTTATTTGGAGGACTAAATACAATGCAAATGAAAGTAAAATATGGAGTAAAAGAAAATAGACCACTTGCAGATTCTTTACCAACATTAACAATAGCAGCAAAAAATTTAGCAACAGAAATGACTAACTATAATGTAACTGAAAAAGATATGTATGGAGAGGAAAGCATAACAGGTGAACATATAGATAACAATTTAAGTGTAAGAAGTATGTTAAACAAAAGAGGAATTAAACCAGAAAATCTAAAGCCAGCAGAAGATTTGAAGAAACTAGAAAGAAGAGTAAAAACTGAAAGTAAAAAAATAGCTAGTAACAAATTGCCACAAGGGAAATAGAGAAAATGAGTATAATTAGTTGAAATTGCAATAGAATTATGTTAATATAATAGCATAATCTTAGTAGAAAAACCTCTTATCTTAGCAACATAGAGAGATAAGTATATATAGATGAAACTATTAACAAGCATAAGCCGAAATGGCAGGAGGTGAAAATGGAAAAAAGAGAGGACATACGAAAACAGAACAAAGGAAACTCATTTTATGATGTTATGAAGCCAAGGGAATATAAGGACAGTATGAATTATAAACTCGTGGCTGGAATAACAATGGCTGTATTTTCTAAAGCAGGAGGAAAATGATATGGCAGAACATCTTTTTATGTCAATTGCTATTATTGTAATTACGTTAGCTCCAGTTATATTAGAGGCATATGCATATAGTATTAATCCTGTGCCGAAAATGGAAGACCGAAACGAAGAAAGAAAGTTCGGCAAAACAATATACAAAACCAGAGAAATGTTTTCAGTTATAAAAAGATAGTATGTAATAGCATTAAGCCAAAAGCGGTCGTTAGTTACGACCGCTTTGCCCATGCTATAATTCTAATTTCGGTTGATACCTTTCAAGCCACATATTTACTTGGCATAGATATGCCATAAGTTGTGGACCTGTCATGGGGTGTCAGAAAATAACACGAAGAGATATGATTAGAGCCTGTAAAAGAATACGGAAAATGCAAAATGTACATTTTTTAATAAATTTTGTAAAAATAACAAAAACTAATACTGTGATTACCTCAAAATACAAAAGAAAGGAAAAGAATATTATGAATAAAGAGGAAAGTGAAAACAAAAAAGAGAAAAAGGACGAGTACAAAGTAATTCGTACCTTTAGTGAAGATAGACCGACATTTCAAGAAGTAATGGAAAAGATAATACTTAATAAGTTAAATAAGATATAAAAAATTACTTGACAAGCAAGAACAAATGTTTTAAAATATAAATACAATAATATCATAAAAATAATGAAATAAATGTAATAATAAATACACTAATATATAAATTTATATGCTATTATGAGTATTTTATATGGAGTGATGTGTATATGGAATTTAAAAAAGCAAAAATATTGGAATTAAAGGAAAAGTTTGATGCTATTATTAATAAAGAAGAAAACGAAAATGTAGAATTTTGGTATGCTAGGGATTTACAAATACAATTAGGCTATACTCAATGGAGAAACTTTTTAGAAGTAATTAATAAAGCAATTGAATCTTGTAAAAATGCTGGTATCAATGAAAATGATCATTTTGCTAAGGTTAGCAAAATGATAGATATAGGAAAGAGTGCAAAAAGAGAAGTAGAAGACTATATGCTAACAAGATATGGATGCTACTTAATTGCTCAAAATGGAGATTCTAAAAAAGAAGAAATAGCATTTGCACAAAGTTATTTTGCAGTACAAACTAGAAAACAAGAAATAATTGAAGATAGAATAAAACTAATGAACAGATTAGAAGCAAGAGAAAAATTGAAAGAATCAGAAAAACAATTATCAAAAAATATTTATGAAAGAGGAGTAGATGATTTAGGGTTTGCAAGAATTCGTTCAAAAGGAGATTCAGCTTTATTTGGAGGACTAAATACTATGCAAATGAAAGCAAAATATGATGTAAAAGAAAATAGACCACTTGCAGATTTTTTACCAACTTTAACAATAGCAGCAAAAAATTTAGCAACAGAAATGACTAACTATAATGTAACCGAGAAAGATATGTATGGAGAAGAGAGCATAACAGATGAACACATAGATAATAATTTGAGTGTAAGAAGTATGTTAAATAAAAGAGGAATAAAGCCAGAAAATCTAAAACCAGCAGAAGATTTAAAGAAATTAGAAAGAAGAGTAAAAACTGAAAGTAAGAAAATGGCTAGTAACAAGTTACCACAAGGGAAATAGAGAAAATGAGTAGAATTAGTTGAAATTATGTTAATATAATAACATGAAATTTAGTAGAAAATCCTCTTATCTTAGCAATATTGAGATAAGTCTATATAGATGAAACTATTAGCAAGCAAAAGCCGAAATGGCAGGAGGTGAAAATGGAAAAAGAGAAGACATACGAAAAAAAACAAAGGAAACTCCTTTTATGATGTTATGAAACCAAGAGCTTATAAGGATAAAATGGAATATAAGCTTGTAGCAGGATTAACAATGGCAATATTTACTAAAACAGGAGGAAAATAACATGGCAGAACATCTTTTAATGTCGATTGCTATTATTGTAATGGTGTTGGGTCCAGTTATATTAGAGACATATGTAAATGATATTAATCCTACGCCAAAAATGAAAGACAGAAACGAAGAAAGTTTTCTAGAACAATATGCAAAACTAGAGAAATGTATTCGGTTGAAAAAAGATAATAGCACTAAGCAAGAGGAGGTCGCGTTGCGACCTCTTTTGCTTTACAATTCAATTTTAGGCTGATACCTTTCAAGCCACATATTAACCTGGCACAAATACGCCATTAATTGTGGACCTGTCATTGGGTGTCAGAAAACAACACGAAGAGATATGCCTAGAGCCTGTAAGAAAATACGGAAAGTGGTAAATGGGCGTTTTTTTATAAAAATAGCTAAAAGAACAATATTGTTATGTGATTACTTAAATGAAGTGTAAAAGACACTTCATTTTTAATGTTCAAAATTATTGACAATTACAACAATTGAAAGGGGTGATGTAAAATGTGAACAATGAAAACCAACCTTCATATTATGCTATAATTCCTGCTACGATTAGGTATGATGAGAAGCTTAAATATGCAGAGAGATTATTCTATGGAGAAATAACAGCTCTTATTGGAAAAGAGGGATATTGTTTTGCAAGTAATAATTATTTTGCAGAACTATATGGAGTAATACCAGGAACAGTATCACGATGGATTTCTCATTTAGTAAAGCTAGGATATATAAAAGAGGAATTAATAAGAAATGATAAAAATGCAATAATTGAAAGAAGAATCTATATTACAGACATAAGTTGTAGGAGAATAGTACAAGATACCTATAAGCAAAATAGCACATACCCCTATAAGCAAAATTGCTTATACCCTATGAGCAAAAAAGCTAAAGATAATAATATAAATATTAGGATAGATAGATTCTTTAATTATATTATAAATAATAAAGACGAAATTCCTAAGGAATTTGAAAATATGGAGCAATTTCAGGAGTTTTATGAAATAATTGAAAGGTTAGAATTTAATTATACAGAAGATATGATAAACACTTTCAAAAAGAAAAATATAGAAAGATTAAAAATTATAATCTATGCAATAAAAGAAATGTTTATAAGAAACAAAGGAAAGCTATTATTAAAAGCTACAAGAGAAAACTTTTTAGATGTATACGATAGTTGTAAAAATTTTGAAAACTCATACAAAAATACAGAAAATGAGATTAAGAGTTTTTTTGATTACTACTATATAAGTATTATTAGAAAATTAGAAGCTAAGTTATAGCTTTATTTTTTTTACTCAAATGGAGGGTTAAAATGATTGAACCATATAATTTAGAAATGAATTCTTGTATGAATCTAATGTTAGGAGATATGATGGAAAAAACTTTTTTTTTATAATCATTTTTTTAACTATTTTGATTCTTTTAACTTTAATTATTTGGCGAATTCGGAAGCCATATAAAGTCCGAAAAAGCAATAAAGTTTGGTGTGAAAAATTTTATAATATGTATGTTAATACAAGTTTTTATACTAGTAATACCAATACTTATAGCTTTTTTCAAGTAATGAAAGGAAAATTTTAATGAAAAGTGAAAATAAAAATACAAAAAGCAAATTAATAAAAATGAAACTGACATCTTTAATTACAGCTACATCAATAATGTTAATGAATTTAAGATGTTATGCAACAACAATAGGTACACAAGAAGTTGAAACTGCTACACAAAATGTAAAGAATGCAGTTATTAAATTAGCAATGCCTGTACGGTTCTGTTTTAATGTTTGTTAGTATTGTTATTATAGCTATTAAACTAATTGTAAATGCTAACAATCCTAACAAAAGAAGTGAAGGAATTGGAGGACTTGCGTGGGTAGCAGCAGGATTTATGCTTTTAAGTTTGGCATTAATTGTTTCTGGAATAATCTTGAGTGTATCTACAAATGGCTCAGGCTCTATGATTGGAGGTTAAAAATGCAAATATATAATGTACCTTACAATTTTAATCATGAAGAAAAAGTTTTTGGAGGCTATGTATCAATTAGACAGGCAATATATTTAATATTTGGAGCATCAATGCTTGTGATATTTTTTATACCAATAGTTAATATAATCATCAAAACATTGATGTTTTTAGTATTAGCAACTATGTTTGTATTATTTGCTTTTCTAAAAATTGATGAAACTAATGCAGATAAATACTTTATCTATATTTTAAATTTCTTTGTTAGGAAGAAAAAGTATATTTTAGAGAAAGGTAAATGAAAATGATTATTACAATAATTTCTATGTTGGCAAGTATTGGACTTGTAATATTTTTGCCAATATATTTAAGAAAGAAAAATAAAATGTATAACTTACGAACAGAAGAAAAATCTAAGTTAAAGAAACAAAGGAAAAATATCAAAACTATATGGGGAATTGAAGAAATAAAAGATGGGATACTAACTGTAAATAGCAAACACTCTATTATTATAGAACTTGGTAGCATAGAATATAAGTTATTAAATGATGAGGAACAAAATAATATAGACAACAGCTTAATAAAACTAGCAAAAACATTCACAAACCAAACGCAATTCTTTAGCACAATAGAAAAAATAGATACGACAGATAAAATTGAAACAATAAAAGAGAATATAGAAAAGCAAAAGAATATCAATATAAAGGCATATGGGGAAAGCATTATAGAGTATTTAGATAATATAATGCAAGAAGATAACTTGTATGTAAGAAAAAATTATCTTATAGTAACATCAAATGAAGCATTTGAAAAGGCTGAAAGAGAATTAAAGGAATACTATGAAGATTTAAAATATAGTTTTGCTGGTATAAAAGTTACAGTTAGATTATTAGAAGATATTGATATTATTGAGTTGATTTATAGAGAATTAAATAAAAATTCAAGTGAACAGATAGGAAATATCATTAAGGAGGGGGGATTAGAATTTTATGTTAAAGCAAAGAGTGAAACATAAAAAAGGTGAAAAGAAAATATCTATAGAAAAAGCTAACAAGAAAAAAGTAAAAGAAAAAGGACAAGATATATTTGATAAAGTTCCAGAACTCATAGAGCTAATGATACCAGATTGTGTAGATGAAAAGAGGGATTATACAGTTCTTGGATATGATAAGTATACTAGGTGCTTTGTTATATCTACATATCCTAATAAAACATTTTTAGGATGGTTAGATAGGATATTTAATTTGCTTGGAGATATAACATTAAGCATTATTAATAGACCTGCAAATGATGATAGTGTAATAAGACAATTAAACAAAAAAGTAACAATACTAGAATCTGAAAGGCAGACTTATGAAAGTAAAGGAAATATTGATTTAATTCACCCATTAGAAAAAATGATTTTTGATTATGACCAAATAAGAAAGCAAGTACAAATGGCTAATGATAAGTTATTTTTTGTTACTATTTTACTAAGAATTAATGCTAAAGATTTAGAAGAATTAAATGCAAAAAGCAATCTGCTAAAAAATGAGTTTTCTAAAATATCAGCAAAAGCAAGATGTCTTAATTTTAGACAATTAAATGGATTAAAAGCTAATTTGCCTTTTAATGACCTTAATATATTTGATTATGAAAGAAATGTAACATCTGATGGACTTGCTACAATGTTTCCAATAGCAAGTTCTAATACTGTTTCTAGTGCTAATGGAGTACCTATTCGGAAGAAATTATTTTACAGGTTTGCCAGTATATTTAGATACATTTGATAAAAGCTTGACTAATCCTCATATAGTAATTTTAGGAATAACAGGAGCAGGAAAGTCTGTAACTATGGATACACTTGCTTCAAGGTCTTTAGTTACAAAGAATACCCAATCTGCAATTCTTGATATAGAAGGTGAATATAAGAAAAGAACAGAAAGTTTAGGTGGAAGAGTAATATCAATAAAACAAGGAGTGGATGCAGGAATTAATATCTTTGATATAGATATTGAACAAGAGGAAAATGGCATAGAAAAGATTAATATTCTTAATAAGGTAGCAGAAATAAGAGCAATTTTATCTGGAATAATGAAAAATTATATGGATAGACCTCTTAATGCAAAAGAATTGGTAGATATTGAAGAAAGTGTAATAGAAACATATAAAGAAAAGGGAATTACTACTTTTAAAGAAAGTATTTATGAAAAAGAAGGTGGAAAGATAGGAAACAAATTAACACTAGGAAAAATAAAAAAGAAAATGCCAACACTTTCTGATTTTCAACGAATACTATCAAATAAAAAGAATTCGAGAGAGCTTGCAGAAATATTATCTGGATTTTTAAGTGGTAAAAGTTTAGGAATGTTTGACTGTCAAAGTAACATTAATATAAATGATGTCTGCATAGATTTTGATTTATCTAATATTACAGATGAGGTAACAAAGTTCTATTCAAGCTTGGTTATTACTACATGGATTACAGAAAAATATATGAAAAGATCTAATATTTATGAAGAAAAGTCTATATATATAGATGAAGCTTGGACTATGCTTAAATATGAAGAAACAGCAAATTTTATTGAACAATTAGCTCGTCGTGCAAGAAAAAGAGGGGTGAGATTAGTTTTAGCAAGTCAAATGGCTGAAGAATTTACAGCATCTGCACAAGGAAGAGCAACCCTAAATTCTTGTGGCACAGCGATTATAATGAAACAATCTCCAGCAAGTGTTGATAAGATAATTGAATTTTTTAAACTATCAAATGGTACAAGAGACTTCTTGTTACAAGCAAAAAAAGGTGAGGCACTTCTTTATATGGAAGGAAAAGTATCAGCAATAGCAATTGAAATTTTGGATAAAGAAAAAGAAATGTTGAAGGTGTAAAGGAGGGTGGATTTTGAAGAAAATAAATAAAAAATTAGTTGCGAGTATATTGATTATACTTGTTTTTTTGATCTTATTTATACCAAAATCAAATGCAAACTTCTTTACACATGGTGATGACAAAAAAGATAAAACAGAAATAGAAAAGACCATAGATTCAGATGATGGTGGAATATTTGAAAAAATAATAGCTAAGATGATACGGAGGACTAGCAGAGGCAGTTTTTGATTTAACTACTAAAAAAGAATTAGGAGTAGGATTTAAAAATTATGATGAACTAATTTTTGCACAGAATTCAACAGATATTTCTCCATTTACTATGGAACAATGGAATTCAATGATGTCTTGGTACAAGATAATGTCAGGAGTTGCAGGAAGTTTAATTTTTATAGCAGTAGTAATTGTATCTTATAAATTTATAATTGGTGGATATAGCATTGAAAAAAGAAATGAAGCAAAAGAAAGCTTAATGAGATTGTTTTTTGGAGCAATATCAATTGGCGTTGCACCAATATTTGTAAAGTTTTTACTATTACTAAATAATAATATAGTACATATGCTAATCGGATATTCAAATGGAAGTTTAGATACTTTACTTGGAAATAACGTAATATCTAATATACAAACAGGAAATGCAATAGCAACAGCAATTGTTATTGCGTTATTTGCATATCTATTTTTTAAATTAAATGTAAAGTTTATAATAAGGCAATTTACAATATTAATATTTATGCTATTTACACCAATTATATCAATTATGTGGATGATAAATAAGCGAACAATTGGAGCTTCTATTTGGTTTGGACAAATATTTATAAATGTATTTATGCAGTTTATCTATGCTTTTTTATTTTTAGTATATATGGAATTTTTACCTCAATCAGGGGGATGGGCAACATCTATTCTATGGGCAATGATGATTTTACCAATCGCAGATGTTCTGCAAAATACTCTTCAAAATTTGGTATCTCGAATCGCAGGTATCAACAATGAAGAATTAGCAAACAGAGGAATAGGCATGGCAGGAGCAATGGCATATAGTATAAAGACAATAGCTTATCAGTTTAAAGGAAATGAAGTTTACAATAGCAACAATAATAACAGTTTCTTAGGCAGAATGTTTGCAAAAGATTCTAGTATACAAAATAATCAAATATCTCCAATGAAAACAACTCAAGTTGAAACTACACCGATGAAAACTACACCAATGAATGTAACGCAATCAAATAACGAAGCAAATGAAACTAAAAATAATATAATTCAAAATAACAAAATTAGTAATAACAATAATTTTAGCACAGGAAGAAAAATATATAATACAGGTAAAGAATTTATGAATATAGGAATGTATGCTGCTGAAGGAAGAAATTTTAAACCACAAGTAGAATATAACAGACGAAATATTAATAATTCAAGAAAAGAAGATTATAAAAAAAGAGATAAAGAAGAAAGTAATATTATAAACAACATACAGGAGCAAGATAAAATATGATGAATAAACAAATTAAGAAAATTGCAAAAAAAGGATTATTAATCATATTAAGTAAATTAGCAATTCCTATAACAATTATTGTAATTATATTTTTATTAGTATCATTTATAACTGATATATTTTATATAGGCATAAAGAATGAAGAAAAAAGTAATATGAAAAATGAGATAAAGTATTATACATCAGATGAATATACAGATGAAGATAGTAAGTCGTTTTTTGCTAGTGTAGGTGATTTTATTGATGGAATCTTTGGAAATAAAGAAATAATTGCTAATGCAGAATTTCCAGTAGACGGAAAAGGATTTAACAATATAACAAGTTATTATGGATATAGGACATCACCAACAGAAGGAGCATCTACATTCCATAGTCGGAATTGATATTGCTGCACCAGAAGGAACAAAACTTGTTTCAATATGTGATGGTGAAGTAATAAAAGCAGCATGGGGAGGTTCAGGAGGCTATACAATAACAATAAAATCAGGAAAATATACTTTTTCATATTGCCATAGTGATCCTAAATTTTTAGTTAAAGAAGGCGATAAAGTTGAAAAAGGACAAGTAATAGGAAAAGTTGGACCAAAAAATGTTTATAATGTTCAAGGAAATCCTTATAAAGATTCTTCTGGAAATCCAACAAATGGGGCTACAACAGGATGTCATTGTCATTTTACTGTAAGAAGAAATGGAGAAACAATAGATCCATTAACAATTTTAAAGGGAGGAGAGAAAGCATAATGGTGGTTATTTTTACAGGTAGTAATGAAATAGATAAGATATTAGAAAATGAAATAAAAGGTTCTATGGTAGTAAGTTATGCAGATTTTATTATTGAAGATGATAAATTTAGAAACCAAACTGTTATCTTAGCAAGTAGTGCTATAGAAACAGATTTGAGAGAATATTTATATTTGCTAAGAAGTAAAGACATAAGAGTAATTTTATTATTAAAGAACGAGAAAGAAGACGAAACAAAAATAGCTTTAGAGAATGGAATATATGATTTGATTTTTGGCAATTTTTATCCAAGTCAAATAAAAAACATACTAGACAATCCTAAGAAATTTTCTGATATATCTAAGATTTATAAAAAATTATTTAACATACAAATTAGGAAACAATCCAAAACAGATTTGAAAATGTAGATAATAAAAAACAGAAAAATTTAAGGAGGTGATGTGCTAGAAGATAACAATAAAAAGGTGGTGTATGAAATGAAATTAAAGATTATACGAATTGCTATAATTGTATTTATAATAATAGTAGCAATATCTTCATATTTACTGATTAAAGAGTTTTTCCAAAGTAAAAAGAATAATGATATTAACATTAAGCTTTCTACAGATGTAATTATAGAAGATGAGGATACAGAAAATGTAAAAATAGATTGGAAACAATTAGAAGATATAAATAATAATATAATTGGTTGGATAAAGATAAAAAATACAAATATAAATTATCCTATTTTACAAGATGATGATAGTTTAAAATATCTAAAACGTTCATTTAATATGGAATATAATAAGAATGGTTCAATATTTACATTAAACAGTAAACCATTTCAAGAAGATGTAACAATTATATATGGTCATAATATGAGAAATGGAAGTATGTTTTCAAATTTAAGCAAATATATGAATAAGAAGTTTTTTTACGAACACTCTACATTTGAAATATATACAAAGAATCATAATTATAAAGCTACAATATTTAGCTGTTATTCAATAGGAATAAGTGAGGAAGAAAGAAACATTAAACTATTAAATTTTCCTGAGGAGATAGAGTATTATAAAAAGCAGAGTAAATACTATGTAGATATAGGTGAAATTGAAAAAATAGTTAAATTATCAACATGTTCATATATTAATAGTCATACTAGACCAACGGATCAAAGATATTATATAGTAGCAAAATTAGAAGAAATCTAGAAAAATTTTTAACTAAAATTTTTTCTCAAGTTAAAAAATATATAAAAATATGCTATTTTTTTAATAGGAGGGATGTAAGATGAAAAAAATTATTCCAATTATTATAATAGCAGTAAGTATAATAGGTGGTTATTGTTATATAACCATCAAAGAAAAAGAAACAGTAGTGAACCAACAAGAAATAGTTGCCATGACAAGTAATACTATAGAAGAAACTAATAAGGAAGAAAAACAAGAGGAGAAAATTGATAATAGTATAACTGTAGAAGAAATAAAAATAGATGGTAGTGAAGATATTAATGTTGGCAAAAATGAAAATAGCAAGAAAAGTCAAGAAAATGCAGCACCAAAAGATGAACAAAAGACAGCACAACCAAAGAAAAAAATAGAAAATGAAAAAAACACAATATCGAAGCAAGAAAATAAGAAGGAAACAAAGGTAGAGAATAAAGAGCAACAAAAGCAAGAAATAAAGACAGAAACTAAGCAAGAAGAGAAAAAAGAAACTCCAAAACAAACAGTAGGGAATGAAAAATTAGCTAATACAAGATATACGAAAGTTAATACAGAAGTGATTCCAACTATAATAAACATATTAAATGATGAAATTAGCAAGAATGAAAAATTAAAAAAATATGGAAGTAAAGCTATAAAGGCTAAAAAAGAAGACATAGGTGGAAATACAAGTGGATTTACATATATGTTTGTTAAGGATATTACAAAAGGAAAAGTACCTGGAAACTATACAGTTTTTGAACAGCGAATACGAAACACAGTGGGTGCGTATGGTAAATACTATGTATATGCTGAAGACGAATATGTATATGATTCTAAAGGTATTAATTCATACTGGAGTCAAACTCTTGTATGGATATATATAACATTTTAATTAAATAAAATTAGGAGGGTGTCCTATAATAAAATATAGACACCACTTTTAAGAATAAAATATATAAGTAGAGAATGTTTTAACAAACTAAGGTTAAAATGTTCTCTATTTATTTGGAAGTAGGACATCAATTTCTTATAAATCCGTATAGGACACCCTCTTGTGGGAGGTAAGAAATGAAAGTAAAGAAAATATTAAGCATAATGTTATTGATAATTATGCTATTAACCAATATGATGCCAAGTTATGCGAAAGTTTTAACGGAAAATGAAAAAGTAAATTTAGTTAAAGACCATACATGTGTATCACTTTTAAAAATTAAAAATAGCGACATGATGAAAACAGTAGTATATGTAGTTTACAGAGCAGATGGAAGGAGTTACCCTGCGTTCTGTGTTCAACCAGATAAGGATCGGTGTACGGTATGGGTGGAGGAGATTCTTATGATGTAACTGTAAATCAAATTCAAGATAACGTACTATGGAGAATGCTCTACAAAGGCTATATGGGAAGTAGTTATCAAGATTGGGGATTAGAGTGTGATGATGATTTATATTATGCTACAAAAACGGCAGTTCACAGTATGGCAGAAGGAGTATCACCGACAGATAAATATGAAGTTGCAACTCGAGTTGGTAAATTCGATCCCAACATTAGCTTAGAAGAAGTGCAAAGACGTAGTAGAAAAGTTCTAGAGGTAGCACAAACAATCTACAATTTTGGTTATAGTGGAACGGAAAACTATATTAAGCCACAAGTAAATATAGCAACAAATGGAGGATTAAAAGTAGAAACTATTGCTGGAACAAAATATGTAGTACAAAATTATAATGTTACTGCTAATAAAGAACTAGGATCATATAAAGTATCAATAGAAAGTTTTCCATCTGGTACAAGAATTTTAAATAGTTCAAATGCAGAAACACAAACAATGTATAATTCAAATTTTAAAATTGCAATACCAACCAATAATCTTTCCGACAATATAGAAGGACTTATAAGCATTACAGAAGCAAAAGTTAAAACATATCCTATATTTTATGCAGACAGTAATAACTCAAATACACAAAATTACGTAACATATGCTGATCCGAGTGAGGATGGGAGTGCAAGTACCGAGTTGTATGTAAAAGGCAATGATTCTACATTAGTAATAAAAAAAGTAGATGAAAATGGAAATGGTATAGGTGAGGTAGAATTTAATATAAAATATGCTGATGGTACAAATATTGGTAATTATACAACAGATTCCAATGGCTTTATTACAATTAGTGATTTGAAATTAGGTAATGTAATAATAAAAGAAATATCAGGACCAGAAAAATATGTGCTAGATGAAACAGAAAAAACAGTAGAATTAGAGTATGGAAATACTAGTACAATAAATATTTCAAATGATACAGTAAGAGGATATATTCAAATAGTTAAAAAAGATATAGATACAGGAAAAACAGTAAAAAGAGCAGGAACTCAGTTTGAGATATTATCAAATGGAAGAGTAGTTAGCACAATAAGTACAAATTCTAATGGTGTAGCTAAGTCTGATTTATTAGAATATGGAACATATACAATTAGAGAAAAACATGCACCATATAAGTATACAATAGCTGAAAGCACACAAAGTATAGATATAAAAGAAAATGGAAAAGTATATGAGATAAACCTATCTAATAAACGTACTTTAGGAACAATTAATTTAAGTAAAATTGATAAAATAACAGGAAAAACAGCACAAGGTGAAGCTACATTACAAGGGGCAGTATATGGCTTATATGCAAAAGAACCAATACTTGATCCAGCTGATGATAGTGTAATTTATAATAGAGATGAGAAAGTTGGAAATTTAATAACTGATAGTAACGGAAATGCTACTATGGAAGACTTATATTTAGGAAAATATTATTTAAAAGAATTAGTAGCAAGTACTGGCTATAATCTAGATACTACTATATATGATTTAGAATTAAGTTATGAAAATCAAAATGTCAAAGTAGTAACAAAAGATATAACAGTAAAGGAAAGAGTTATATCACAGGCTTTTGAAATGATAAAAATATCAAGTGATGATGTTGGAGAAGCAGAGTTATTAGAAGGAGTAGAGTTTACTATTAAAGCTCAAAAAGATATAGATAAATATGGTTCATGGGAAAAAGCTCCAATTGCGAAAAATGACCAAGGAATAGAAACCAAAATATTAAAAACAGATGCAAAGGGATATGCAGTAAGTGAAAGGTTACCTTTTGGAACATATATTGTAAGGGAAACTAAAGTACCAGACAATAAATATAAAGTGCCAGATTTTAAAGTTGTGGTTACAAAAGATAGTGCTATACCACAAACATGGAGAATATTTAATGATACATCATTTATGTCTGTTTTAGCTATTGTTAAACAAGATGCTGAAACTGGGAAAACAGTACAAATAAGTGGAGCAAAGTTCAAAATTAAAAATAGAGAAACTGGCGAATATTTTGGGTATTGGTCATGGAATCCATTACCACATTATGTGGATAGTTGGGAAACTACTGAAGATGGAACAGTAATGACAAATGAACAATTAAGAGTTGGAAAATATCAACTTGAAGAAATAAAAAGTCCTAATGGATATTTAGTATCAAATAAGCCTATAGAATTTGAAATAAGTTCTTATGTTGCATATCAGGCTTTACCAGATGGGAACACAGCAGTAATTACAATTAAGCAGAAAGATACATCGGTAAAAGGAAAAGTAAATATTGAAAAACGAGGCGAAGTATTAGTTGGATTTGAAAACGGACAATTTATTTATGAAGAAAGAGGATTACCAGGTGCTAAATATGAAATCTTTGCAAGAGAAAATATATTAGATCCATCTAATGATGGTACTATCTTATATAAAAAAGGAACAGTAGTAGATACAGTTATAACAAATACAAATGGACAAGCAGTATCTAAAGAATTACCACTTGGAGAATATTCTATAAGAGAAGTGCTTGCTCCAAATGGAATGGTTATAAATAGTGAAATTAAAGATGTTTCATTAAAATATAAAGACCAAAATACTGCGATTGTATATGATGGTGCAAATTTTGTAAATGAAAGACAAAAAGTTAATTTAAATGTAACTAAAAAAGATTTTGATGAAGATATAGGATTATCTGGAGCAACATTTGGAATTTATGCAAAAGAAGATATTTGTAACTATGATAATGAAGTTGTACTAGAAGCAGGAACACTAATTCAAACAGCAACAAGTGATGAATTAGGAAATGCACATTTTACAGTAGATTTACCATTAGAAAACTTTGAAGTTAAAGAAATACAAGCACCAATAGGTTATTCAAGTTCAGATAAAGCAATAGAAGTAGATGCCACATATAGAGGGCAAGAAGTACCAACAATTGAATTACAATACGAATTGAAAAATAAAATAATAGAGGTAGAAGTATCTAAAAAAGATATTACAGATAATTCAGAAATTGCAGGAGCATATATTAAAGTATTTGAGAAAGATAACGAAGGAGCTGTTTTTGAAGAGTGGATTTCTGGACAAGATGGATTAAATGAAGATGGAACAGTTAAACCACACATTATGAAAGGATTAGAAGTAGGAAAAACATATGTTATGCAAGAAGTGTCTAGTCCTCACGGATTTGCTATTGCACAAGATGTAGAGTTCACAATTGAAGATACAAGTGAAATTCAAAAAGTAGAAATGAAAGATGAGGTTGTATTTGGAGAACTTGAGTGGAATAAAACTGGCGAAATTTTTATGGGAGTTGCAAAAGGAAATAGTGAATTTGGTGAAACATTTACACCTGCTTGGCATAAATCTAATTTACTTGATACAGAAATTACTATTTACGCAGACGAAGATATAAAGATTGGAAATACAACATACTACAAAAAAGATGAAAAAGTTGAAACATTAGAGAGTGATTGGGAAAAAGTTGTAAGTAAGAGAATCCCTGTAGGAAAATATTACTATATGGAAACAAAAACACCTTTTGGATATGTAGGAAATACAGATAAACATTATTTTGAAGTTAAGGATAATCAAAAAACAGATCTACAAATTATCTCATCAACACTAAATAATAATAGAGCTAGAGTAAATATTGAATTAACAAAGGTTCTTGAAGAACAAAATATATTTATAAATAATGAAGCTTATAAAGACATTAAATTTGGTATTTATGCAAGAGAGGACTTATATGATTATATGGGTAATGTAGCTATTGAAAACAACTCTTTAGTTGCAGTATCTGGAATTGATGAAAAAGGGCATTTAGTTAATATTCCAGATTTACCAATTGGAACGTATTTTATAAAAGAACTATCTACAAACTCACAATATGTGCTAGATCAAGATAAAGAATATAGTTTTGAAATTTCATATCGTGGAAAGACAGTTGCTGAATATACAATTCAAATAAACCATGGAATTATCGAAAACAAATTAGCTAGAGGAAAAATACAAATTGTTAAAAAAGATAATCTTGACGAAAATAAGAAATTAGAAAATGTAGAGTTTGATATTTCAGCAGACAAAAATATGAAAAAAGTTATTATGACTGCAAAAACAGATGAAAATGGTATTGCAACATTTGAAAATCTTGAACTTGGAACATATTATATTAGAGAAACAAAACAAGTAGAAGGTTATATATCTAATGATTATATATACGAAGTAGAAGTTAAAGAAGACGGAGATTTACTAAAAATAGAAGTTTATAATCAGCCTACAAAAATGGAATTTTCAAAAGTAGATGAAACAAATACCAACGAACTACCAGGTGCCACTCTTCAAATTATAGATAAAGAAACAGGAGAAATTATTGAAGAGTGGGTATCAACTAATGAACCACATATTATCCATTACTTACAAGAAGGTAAAGAATATGTAATGAGAGAAGAAACAGCACCATATGGTTATACAATATCAAAAGAAATTACTTTTATAGCAGGTGATGGACAAAAAATTGTAATGCAAGATATGCCAATACTAAAAACTGTAAAAATAGTTAAAACTGATAGTGATACAAATGAAGTAATCAAGGCAGATTTTAAATTTGGAATATATGAGGATGCAGAGTGTACTAAATTAATAAAAGAAGTAAATTCTGATAAAGAAAATGGAACTGTATCTTTTGAAGATTTAAGATATGGCACATATTTTATAAAAGAGTTAAAAGCACCAGGAGGATACCAACTATCAGATAAAGTTATAAAAATAGAAATTAATGATAGAGGAACTTTTGCAAATGGTGAATTATTAGAGGATAATGATTCTATATGTACATTTACTTATAGTAACAAACTAATACCAAAGATACAAACTGGAAATGAAGTAAATATTATGCTATTAATAGGTAGTTTAATAATTTCATTACTAGGAATAGTAGTAGGAGTAATTATATTAAAAAAGAAAAATAAATAGAAATTAGGGTGATACTTGTATCACTCTTTTTCTAAAAATTAAATTTAAGGAGGAATTTTTATATGTTAGAAATTAACGAAGTTAGAATTAAAAAGATAAATAAAGGAAAATTTTTAGGATTTGCAAGTATTTTAATAGAAAATTCATTAGTAGTAGATGGAATTGAATTGCATGATGGAGAAAAGGGAAGATATATTTATATGCCTTTAAATCCTAAAATGAAAAAAACAAGGAAGAATAGCACATATCCAATTGATAATGAAACAAGAGAACAGATATTAAAATTAGTTTCAGATAAATATGATGAAGAAACTGAGGAATAGAAACATTAAATAGAAGATACATTATGAAATACTTTTGTATCTTCTTTTAATTTTATTATGAAATAAATCAAAGGAGGATAAAGTGCAAAATATTATTTTACCAGAGCTAGAAAAGCTTAAAAAACAAACAGATTTTATTATCAACAATAAGGAAATTTTAGAAAATAAAGATATAGAAAAGTATTTGCGAAGTTTAGAAGAAATAAGATATGAAATGTTTAGTAAAATTAAAATCAATAATAGAAATAGCATTAATGAAGATGAAAAAATTAGCTATATTAATAATTTATATAAAGCAACATTAGTAAATGATATTTTAAAAATACATATTCCAGAGGCATTACCCAAGTTTAAAAATATAAGTAATTATTCTTATAAGAATATTATGCTTAATACAGCAGAAAGTGTAAAAGAGTATAAAGGATTATTTAAAGATAATCTAACATTTGTGGTAATTATAGTACATGAAAAACAAGCTAATATGGACATAGATAATAAATATGTAAAACCTATAATTGATGCGTTAGTACTACAAAATGTCATTCAGGATGATAATATAACTAATATGTTTTACTTAGCACAGGGAAGAAATGATACTAAGAAGCCATTTACAGAGGTATTTGTAATGAGTGGAGAATATATGCAAAGTTGGATTGAAAAATTACAAAAAATGTCTTAAAAAGTATGAAAAATTTCACAAAAAAAGGTTAAAAATTTTTTCATATAAAAACAATAGTAAAAGTATTGAAAAATAAGCAAAAAATTTTCTATTTTTTCAATAGTTTAAGACACCGTTGAAAGAACTGTGGCTTGAACAAAGAAAAAGGAGGGAGTTTGTGCAAGAAAAAAACAACATAAGTAAAGAGGATTTTGAAACATTAAAATTTTTATCAAAGTATAAAATGCTAAAAATTGAAGATGCATGTTTGATTTACAGAACAAAAAGATATTATAGACAAAGAGTTAATAAATTAATTGATAAAGGATATGTTAAAAGATATAAAAGTTATATAGTGCTTGATAAAAAAGGTAGGAAAGAACTAAATGAAGTAGGTCTTGATTACATTAAAAATATAAAAAATGAAGCTTATATGGAAAGACTAAGAAAAATTGCAAGTATTGCAACATTAAGTATAAATTCCAATATAAAATTTGTACCCAGTTGGGATATAAAAGAAAAAGATAAGTATACAGAAACAGCACGAAGATATATAGGAAAAATTATAATAGAAGATAGAGAATATCTAGCTTATTACATATCAGATAAAAAAGAACACATATATATAAAACAACTACTATTTGATGTTAATAAAGCTATAAGCTATGATGATTTTATCATATTTGTTGAAAACTATGATGTAATAAATAAAAAATACTCAAATTTATCATTTGGAAAGAAAAATACATACATAATCCAAAATAACAGCTTAAATAAAGAGCTGCTTAGAGAAATGAATAGTATAAATATTCATGATTTCTTAGAAAGCATATATGAAAAAGAAATATTAATAAGTGATTGGGACAAGGCTGATTATTTATTAGAAGATGGAAGGTATATTATATATATGCCTTTTATCAATACTGAAGAGATAACAAGAATAAATTGGTACTACTTAGAAAATTCGGAATCGAATAGAAAACTAGAAATAGTAACATTGGAAGAAAATGAAAAAACAATTCAAGGAATAGTAGATAATAAATGTAAAATAAAATCTTTTAATAAATACTGGTTAGGAGGGATAAATGAGGAATAGATTATTAGAAAAGATAATACAAAAGAAAAATATATTATTTGCTATTATCTTATATGTGTCTATCAGAATATTAATACCTGTAATTAATGGATATATAAACTTATTAGGAGTATGTTTTAATAAGAAATATACAGTAACAGAAATACATAATTTTTTTGATTGTATAAAAGCAGTTCATAACAATAAAATAATAGGTCTTATTTACGTCATAATTGCCCTTATTTTCGCTTTTTGTATTTGGAACATATTATTTACCAAAAAGCGAATGAAAATTGAAAATGAGGGCATTAATTTCAAAGAGAAAGATGGTACATATGGAACATCTGGATTTACAACACCTGATAAAATAGAAATACTTAAAATTGGTGATGAAAATGTTTCAGGGATGATATTAGGAAAGACAATTGATACAAATGAAACAATTATACTTCCAGATAGTTGCAAATCTTTAAATAGGAATGTCATGATATGGGGTGCATCAGGTTCAGGAAAATCTACAAGTTATATTATTCCAAATGCTTTAAAGATAGCAGAACAGGAAAGAACTGAGCAGAATAATACAGAAAAACTAAAAGAAAAATTAAAAGAACTTGCTATAGAAGGGAAAAATATTGTATGCACTGATCCAAAGGGCGAATTGTTTAGTATAACAAGTAAACGCTTTGAAGAGTTAGGGTATGAAGTTAAAGTATTTAATCTAGTTAATCCAGAACATTCTGATGGCATTGATTTAATAAATTTCATTGAAAAAGAGATTGATGCACAGATATTTGCACAGGTGGTTATTAATACAACACAAAATGCAGGAAAAAAAGGAGAGGAATTTTGGCAGAATACACAAGAAAATTTATTAAAAGCATTACTATTGCATATTAAATTTGAAGTAGAGGACAAAAACAAAAAGAATATGAGATATTTAAACTCTATTTTAGCATCTGGAGATATAAAAAAGATAGATGAAGTATTTAGGAATTCAACAGGTATTACAAAAATAGCATATAACATATATGCACAGGCTAGTGATACAATTAAGCAAAGTACAATCACTGGTCTTGCAACAAAATTGCAGATATTTCAATTAAATGAGATAGCAGGAATAACAGAGAGAAACGATATAGATTTTTTAGACTTGGACAAAAAGAAAATGATAATATACTGCATTATAAGTGATATGGATACTACAATGAGCTTTTTAAATAGCTTATTTTTTTCATTCCTTTTCATAAAAGTTATAAGACAAGCTGATAAAAATGAAAGTAAACAATTAAATAGACATCTAGCAATATTTCTTGATGAGTTTGCTAATATTGGGCAAATACCAGACTTTCAACAAAAACTATCTACAATAAGATCAAGAGGAATTTTTGCAGTAATTGTATGCCAACATATTGCAGGTCTAAAAGTTTTATATCCAGATGATATTTGGCAGGGGCTTATTCGGAAATTGCGATATAAAAATTATGATGGGGACTAATGATTTATTAACAGCAGAATATATAAGTGAACTCTTGGGTGTTTCTACAGTAGGAACAAACTCAATAAGAAAAGGTGCAGAATTCGATGGAATATTGGATTATGGTAATGTTTCAATATCTTCAGTAAAAAGAAATGTAATGAATAAAGATGAAGCTTTAAGGATGGATAATGACATACAAATAGTTTATTTAAGAGGATACAAAGCTTTTAAATGTAAGAAATTAAGGTATTGGGAACATCCGTTAGGAAGCGATATTCAGTTAAATTCTATAGAAAATTACAAACCTAATAATATTACAACATTAAGTTCAATAGAAGAAAAGGAAGAACCACAAAAATTACCAACGTTTGAAGAATTTTTAAGAGGAAGGAGGAAAATAGGATGATTGAAGAACTAGAAAAAAAGGTTGCTTGGCAGAATATTAATACATCTGTAGAGAAAAATAAGATTCTTTCTGGTAAGGCAATAGCGATAGAAAGTGAAAAAGTAAAATTGACACATAGCGATGATAAAGTATATGAAGAAAATATCAACTGTATTGTTGTAAATTTTAAGAATATTAAAGTATTAATACCAGGGCAAGAACTAGGAATAGAAAAATGTGACAAGAAAAGTATAAGAAATTTAATAGGTTCAGAGATAAAATTTATTATTATAGAATTTGATAAATTAACTAATACAGCTGTAGCATCAAGGAAAAGAGCAATGGAACGAATAAAAAGTATTCAACAAAAAAAGTATCAAAAAGGAGATAGTGTTTATGCAAAAGTAATATCTGTTTGGAACAAATATATAACAGTAGAATGTTTAGGAACAGACATAAAATTAAAAATTTCTGATTTAGAATATGGTTATGTCGCAAATCTAAACAATTTATATCAAGTAGGAGATAAAATAAAAGTGAAGATAAAAGAAATAGATACAGAAAAGGGTATTTTAAAAATATCTCATAAGGAAACAAAAGAAGATCCATATAAAAATGTTAGAAAGACTTTTACTGAAGGAGGCGAATATTTAGCAACAGTAACAGGATTTTCTGATAATCGGTGTGTTTGCATCTTTAAAACAAGGTATAGACACAATGGCCACACTTCCAGTGTGGCTAGAAATACCACCACTTCCTGGAGATACTATTATTGTAAAAGTAAAGAAAATAATACCAGAGAAAAGAAAAATTTATAGTTCACTTATAAAAACTGTAAGGAGGGAAGCTGTAAATGACTAAGAATCAAAATAATGTAATGCAATTTTTAAGTAAATTTAAGAGTTGTACTCAAGAACAATTGATAGAATTTACAGGTTGCTCATCTCAAGATATTAGCTATTTAATTGCTTCTAATTTCATTGTATTAGATGATAAAACTAAATTGCTGCATCATAAAATAAAGAAAGTAGATGTAAGAACAGCAGTTGCATTAGATGTTATAAGACTTATAAAAAATGAAATAAAAGATTGTGGATATAGCAAAAATTTTCCTGTTATCTTTACAACAGTAACTACAGATAATCAAATATGCGATATAGCAGTAGTAAGGAAAATAGAGCAGGAAACAGTTTTTAAAAGATTAAAAGATTATTCAAGGGCAGATAAAATTATCATAGTATTAGAGAATGAAGAGTATGATAAAAACCTAATAAATTCTACAAAAGAAGTTCTCATATGTAAATATCCTATTCAAATTATAGATAAAATTAACTAAAATTTTTTCTCAGATTGAAAAATATGTTTTGAAAATTCTATAATATATAAAAATTAAGAAAGGGTGATTTAAAATGGAATACATTATTTTAGCTATTATTTTTGCAGTAGGAGTAACTATCGTAGCATATGAAACTTATTACGAAAAAAAGGAAAAGAAAGTAGGAGAGTTATTAGCTCCAAAAGTTGAACTATTAATTGAAATGTCTAGCAAAAGAATATTTGAAAAACAAAACGAATTAAATAGGGTACTAACAGACAATGAAAAAAATAGAATTGTAGATGAATGTTATAGTAAAATATAGCTTGAATATAGAGGTAATATATGATATATATTTATTGGGAGAAAGAGAGGTTACAAAATATGCAAGATATTAAATTTACTGATAATGAAATAAAAGCAATCTATAATTTATATATATATGGTTTTGAAGAAAATGAAATTGCTAGTATGGCTAATGGCAAGAAAATCTATGACATTATTAATATGAAAATAGAGAAAATGTTAGATTCAATACTAAAATATACTAAAGATTCGTATTATTCAAACCATATATGTAGTGATATTAACATGGAAACAATTTTACAAGGTGCTAATGCCTGTGAAAAAATAATAGATTCATTAAAAGAATTACAAAAAAAGGTGAAACAGGATATAGATAGTACCATGCCAGAAGTTCTTATAGATAATATAGAGAATGTAATCAAAATTATCAATAATATTGAAAAAGTACAACAAGAGTATAATATATTGAAACAAAAAGCAATATGTGAAATTAATAATACTAAAATTGAAGAAGTATTAAGTAGAGTAACATATATAGCGACTTTAAAGGAAGATAGAATGAAAAAGGTAAAAGTTGAACCTATTATTACAAAAGAACAATGGCAAGAGGTAGAAAAGACAGTAAGAAGTAATAATTGAATAAATAGTAAAAGGGACAGAGAGAAATCTGTCCTTTTTTCGTTTTATTTATTAATTAAATCTTTTAAAGATTTTTATTAATCGAAAAATAGTATAAGTTCTTTAAAATACTATTTTTTTGTTAAATTTTGTGATATAATATAGTAGATTTTAGGAGTTGATACATATGGATAGTACAATTGAAAAACAACTAATATATTTAATAGACCAATTAATTGAAACGAAGTTACAACAAAATGAAGACTTTTTAAGGTTTACATACTATGAAGTAATAGTAAAAGAAAAAATTGATAGTAAACTTGAAAAAGAGTTTTTAAGATTAGCACAAAATAAGTTAAGTAATATGGGATATTCGGTATATCTTCAAGAACAAGAATTCTTTTATAATGAAGCAAGAATGAAGGTTCAAGATAATGAATTGATTATAGCAATAAAAATGAGAGAAAAGGATGTTGGAAAATGGAAGAAAAATACAAAAAACAATCAATAGAAAGATTTGAATTTATAAGTGAAGAAAATATAAATAAATTAAAGGAAAACAAAGTTGAAACTTTAGAACAGTTATCTAACAAAACAAATACAGAACTAAAAGAATATGGATTAGAGAATGAAGAAATAAAAAAGATAAAAATAGAGTTACAATATCTAGGATAGGCTTAAAGATAGAATGTTAAAATTATACTAATGAGAAGTAATTATAGTTTGGGGAAATAGTTTAATAGTATAAGGGGATTTTAAAAGTGTGGTATGATAAAACATACAGTTTAACAGTTGAATATATAAAGAATAGTGAAAAGAAGATGTCGGCAAAAGAATATAGGAAAGTTGCAAAACAATTAGATTTGTTAAGTTTAGCAAGTTTGAGAAGTATAACGAATATTGACTTTGAAGAATTAGAGAAACAGATAAGAACGAGTAAAATTTGATTATCATAATAAAATGTATAAGAGCAAGTAATTAAATGTAGTAATTACTTGCTTTTATCAAATTATACTAAAAATATAAAAAAAGTATTGACTTTTTTAAAACAACTGTATATACTGTATATATACAATAAATAAAGGAGGAACTATGAACATTATAATAAGTAATTCAAGTAATACCCCTATATATGAACAAATAAAGGAACAGATTAAGAACAAAATAGTGTCGAATGAACTAAAAACTGGAGATTTATTGCCATCAATAAGAAATTTAGCAAAGGATTTAAGAATAAGCGTAATAACAACAAAAAATGCTTATGAAGAGTTAGAAAAAGAAGGTTATGTAGAAACGATACCATCCAAAGGAACTTATGTTGCAAGCAAAAATATCGAAATAATTAAAGAAGAACAGATGAAAAAAGTAGAAAATTTAATAGAAACAGCAGTATCTATTGCTAAAATTAGTAAAATATCAAAAAAAGAAGTAAATGATATTTTAGATATATTGTATGAGGAGGAAAATTAAATGGATAATATATTAGAAGTTAAAAACTTGTGTAAAAGTTATGATAAGTTTAGTTTAAAGAACATTAATCTTGAACTTCCTAAGGGAACTATTATGGGGTTAGTTGGAGAAAATGGAGCAGGAAAAAGTACTACTATTAAAGCAATACTGAATTTGGTAAATACAAGTGATGGTATAATTAAAATATTTGGAAAAGATAGTAAAGAAAATGAAATTGAGATAAAGGAAGATATTGGGGTTGTTTTAGATGAAGGTTTTGTATCTGAGTATATAACACCACAAGGAATAAATTCAATTATGAAAGATATTTATATAAATTGGGATGAAGACTTATACTTTAAATATCTAGAAGATTTTAAATTACCAAAAGACAAGGTTTCAAAAGAATACTCTAGTGGTATGAAAATGAAACTAAAAATTGCAGTAGCTCTTGCACACCATCCAAAACTTCTAATATTAGATGAACCAACTTCAGGCTTAGATCCAATTGCAAGAAATGATATATTAGATATTTTTCAGGAATTTATACAAGATGAGGAACATGGAATATTTGTTTCTAGCCATATTACATCAGATTTAGAAAATATAGCCGATTATATAACTTTTATAAATAATGGAGAAATTGTACTAAGTCGAACAAGAGATGAACTACTTGATAAAATGCGGCATTGCAAGATGCACTAGTGAACAATTTGAAAAAATAGAGAAAAATGATTATATAAGATTTAAGAAAAATAAATATGAATATGATGTTTTAGTAGAAGATAAGAGTAAATTTAAGAAAAAATATAAAATAGAAATAATAGATAAGCCAAGAATTGAAGAAATAATGATAATGTATGTCAAGGGGGAAAAATAGTATGAAAATAACTTTATCTAAAAATCCAAAAATGCAAGGACTATTAACAAAAGATTTATTGCAATTAAAAAACTATGAAAAAACTTTAATTTGTTTTATATTAATATTTAGTATTGTATCTATTTTACAATCTTTAAGTGGTGGAGGAACAAATCTTTTTTCTGTGCTTCCAGTAATGATTACTATTGGATTTGGAATGTTTAGTATTGCTAGCTTTAATTATGATGAAGCAGCTAAAGCAGATAGATACATTAGAAGTTTACCAGTAAGTATAAAAGAAATTGTTTTGTCAAAGTATATTTTTACAATATGGTCTACTGTTATAGGAGCATTAATTGGAATATCATTATCAAGCATCCTTTTTGGATTATTTGCATTTGGCAAACCATTTACAACAAATGTACTAGAAATTTTATCAGTAACTCTAGGTGGAATATTAGGTATTAGTATAGTAGAAGCAATACAGATACCTTGTATATATAAATTTGGTGCAGAGAAAGCTAGAATGCAAATTTTTCTAATAATGGTTGTATTAATTGTTATAGCAAGTCTATTAATAGGAGGAGTACTTTATTGGCTAGAAAAATGGGCTATAGACATATATAAGCTTCAATTTCTTATTCCTTTTATATTTTTAGGATTGACAATACTTGTCTATAATATATCTTATAAAATAGCATATAAAATTTATGAAAAGAAAGAATTTTAATTTATAAAAGCAAGTAATTGAATGTTACTTGCTTTTATGTTATGATTTAATCAAAATATAAAACAGAGCAAAAAGAGAAAATCGATAAAGTAAAAATAAAAGGGGAAATACAAATGCTAAAATTAGAAAATGTATCAAAATTCTACTATAACAAAGGGATTATAGCATCAGGATTTACAAAGGTGAATTTGGAATTAAAAATTGGAGAGTTCGTTGCAATAACAGGAGAGTCTGGAAGTGGAAAAAGTACACTTTTAAATGTAATATCTGGGCTAGATAGCTATGAAGAAGGAGAAATGTATATAAATGGACAAGAAACTAGCCACTATTCTGAAAAAGAATTTGAAGATTATAGAAGAAAATATATAGCCAATATTTTTCAGAGCTTTAATTTGGTTAATAGTTATACTGTTTATCAAAATGTTGAGTTGGTTTTATTGTTAAATGGATATAAAAAATATGAAGTAAAGCAAAAAATATTAGATATTATAGACAAGGTTGGTCTTACAAAATTTAAAAATACAAAAGTATCTAAATTATCTGGGGGACAAAAGCAAAGAGTAGCAATAGCAAGAGCAATGGTAAAAGACACACCAATCATTGTTGCAGATGAACCAACAGGAAATTTGGATTCAGAATCAGCAAATGAAGTTATAGAAATATTAAAAAAGGTTGCTAAAGACAAACTTGTGGTAGTAGTAACTCATAATATAGAACAAATAGAAGAGTATGCAACTAGAATCATAAAGATGCATGATGGTAGAATAATACAAAATACTGAAATAAAAGAAATAAAGAATGAACCACCAATAGAAGAAAGTATTTATAATAATATAAGCATATTTAATAAGTATAGATTAGGATTTAGAAATACATTTAATATAGCAACAAAATTTTTACTATTATTTGCAGTATTCTTTTTCTTAAGTTCAGCTATCCTTGCAGAATATGCAAGTTTTCAAATGTCAGAAGAACAACAAGATATATCAGGTTATAGTATAGGCTTTAATGATTTGTCAGAAAAAAGAGTTTTAATAAATAAGAAAGATAGGAATTATTTTACAGCAGAAGATTATGATAAAATAAAAGAATTATCGAATGTAGATTATATAGTAGAAGATGATTTTTTTATAGATGGAGGAGCAACTATTTCAAGAAATGATTTAAGTATGTATGGAAATATGTTAGATATAAATAATTTTAAAGGAGATATTAACTTTGGTAGAATGCCTGAAAATGAAGACGAAATTATTTTAAGAGTTACGAGTGATCATTTTTATATAAAAGAAAGATTAGATGAAGTATTAAATAAAACGTTTTCTATATTAAAATCTCAAGGAAGAAACTCATGGAATAGCGAAAAAGTTAGAGATGTAACAGTAGTAGGTATACAAACTTGTGAGAATGAAATAAATTATGGATGTAAATTTTATGTTTCAAAAAGTATATTAAACACATTAAGAAGTGATATGAATAAAAATTACAGTAAAATGAAAATATTTTTAAACAACAAATTTTACGAACAATATAGGGTAGAACCTAGTGATAAAGTAGAAAGTGGAAAAGCAATTGTTGATGATGAGTTTAAATATCAATTCAAAAATTATAAAATAAAAGAACAACCTTTAAGTATCTATCTAAGTAATATTTATTATGAAGATGAATTGAATTTATCTATATCAAATACATATACAAAGTCAAATTTTAAAAAAGTAATAGGATTAGATAAATATGATACCAATAGATATACAATTTTTATTAACACAAATGATTATAATGCACTATATAATAAACCATCATATCAATCTAGTGTATATGTAAAAGATGAAAAAACAATAGACGATACATTAATGCAACTTGAAAAATTAGGGCTAAATCCTAAAAAGGTAACAGATTTTAAAGTAAACAATGGTGAAGCTGGTAAGAGGATAATAAAGATAATAAAAGTAATTGTAACAATAGTACTAATTATTGTATTATTCTTTATTTCTTATTTGATAATAAAAATAATATTAAAATCAAGAAATATATACTATACAACATTAAGAATGTTAGGAGCTACTTATAAAAATATAAGAAGAATATTAGATATAGAGTTGTTTATTAATTCTACACTATCATATGTGGTTTTACTGCTATTTATTTATCTTGTAAAAATAAATTTAATTAATTTAGAATATATAGCAAAACTAAGTGCCTTTTTATACGTAAGAGAGTATGTATTAATGTATGTAATATTAGTTGTGATTTCAAGATTAATATCAATTAAATTTGCCAAGAAATTGTTTAAGAATACAGCAATAAATACATATAACGAGGAGGTGTAGTAATATGATAAAAATAGAAAAAGTAAATAAGTATTTTAATAGAAGAAGAAAAAATGAAATTCATATTATTGATAATACCTCATTAGAACTTGAAGATAAAGGATTAGTAGCGATATTAGGACAATCAGGAAGTGGAAAAACTACACTTTTAAATGCAATTGGAGGTCTTGACAAAGTAAGTAATGGAAAGATATATGTAAATGGTAAGAAAATAACAAAAAGAAGAGCTAATACTGTTGATAAAATAAGAAATTTGAATATAGGATATATATTTCAAGATTATAAATTAATAGAAAATATGTCTGTGTTTGATAATATTGCTATCTCTCTAAGAATGATAGGATTAAAAAACAAAAAAGAAATAGAAAAAAGAGTTAAATACGTTTTAGAAGCAGTAAATATGTATAGATATAGGAATAGACCTGCTAATATGTTATCAGGAGGAGAAAAGCAAAGAGTTGCAATAGCAAGAGCAATAGTAAAGAATCCAAGTATTGTAATTGCAGATGAACCAACAGGAAATTTAGATAGTAAAAATTCATTAGAGATAATGAATATAATAAAAGCAATATCAAAAGAAAAACTAGTTATTTTAGTAACGCACGAAGTAGATCTAGCAAAGTTTTATGCAACAAGAATAGTGGAAATTCAAGATGGTAAAGTAATAAATGATTACAAAAATGAAACAAAAGAATCTTTAGAATATAGATTAGAAAATAAGATTTATTTAAAAGATTTTAAAGACATTAATAATTTAAAAAATGAAAAATTTAATGTTAATATTTATTCAGATGATGAGAATGACAAAATAGATGTAAATATAGTTATAAAAAATGGAAGTATTTTTATACAAGCAGAAAATCGTAAAGTTGAAGTAGTAGATGACAACTCATCTATCGAACTTATAAATGGGCATTATCAAAAAATAGATAAAAGCATATATGAAAAACATAAATATAATTTAGATGATGTAATAGATACAAAATACAAAGCAAAATATAGTTCAATATATGGATTTTTTAAATCAATAAGAGTTGGGTTTAATAGAATTTTAAATTATACAGTATTAAAGAAAATATTACTTTTAGGATTTTTAGCATCAGCAATGTTTATAGTATATAGCGTAGCTAACATTGCAGGAATTACAAATATAAAAGAATCAGATTACATTAAAATAGATAGAAATTATCTTTATGTAGACATGGCAAAAGTAAATGTAGAAGACTATGTTAAATATGAAAAATTAGAAGATGTAGATTATATGATACCAGGAGACGGAAATGCAAGTTTTAAAATAAAAATGGATACATATTATCAGTTATCTAATTATTCATTTGAACTTTCTGGTTCTCTTGTCGATATTGGTAAAGTAAATGAAGCACTATTAATAAAAGGAAGAATGCCACAAAATGAATATGAAATTGTAATAGATAAAAAAATTATAAATAATATGCTTCATAGTGATTTTTCGTCATTTGCAAGTATGGGGATAAAAAGTGAAGATGAATTAATAGATAAGATTGTAACTATAGACGATATGAAAGAATTTAAAATAGTAGGATTTACCGATAATAATACAGAATCTATTTACATGAGCAAAAATTTATTTATAAATATATTAAACAATATGACACAAAGTACATTTGGAATGGGCATTTATTCTGATCAAGAAAGTAATGCAGATATAAATGTTAAAGACTATAACTTGTATTTAGATGATATAATCATAACAAAAGGAAGATTGCCAGAAAATGATTATGAAGTAATAGTAAATAAAGCATATCAAGAAGAAATGAAATTAAATAAACAGATAAAGGTTGCAGTAAATGGAAAAGAACTAACTGTTGTAGGGTTTTATGATAGTAAAACAAATAGGCAGGACTATTTAGTAAATAATAATACTGTAAAATATGACGTTATTTCAAAGAAAAATGGATTTATGATATATCCTAAAAATAAAATGAGCATGATGAATAAATTTCAAAACGAATATCGTTTAAATATTATAGATAGATTTGAAAAAGATAAACAAGACTACATTAAAAGCAAGAATGATGAAATAAAAAGTAGTGTGATATTTGCTGGAGTAATACTTGCAATATCATTAACAGAAATATATTTAATGATTAGATCTTCATTCCTATCAAGAATAAAAGAAATAGGAGTATTAAGGGCGATAGGAGTAAAGAAGATGGATATATATAGAATGTTTGTAGGAGAAATTATAGCAATTACAACAAGTGCAAGTTTACCAGGAATTGTTCTTATGACATATATACTAAGTCAAGTGTCAAAAATTCCTTATGTAGATAGAATGTTTAGTATAAACATTAATACTATAGGAATTAGTATTTGTATTATATATCTATTTAATATAATAGTAGGACTTGCTCCATTATACAAAGTTCTTAGAAAAACACCTGCAAGAATACTTGCAAGACATGATGTAGAATAACAATGTATACACATACTATCTAAAAGTAAAGAAGAATAGTTTTATGCTATTCTTTTTTCTTAATCTATGTTATAGTATATGTGAAAGTAAAAGAGGAGGAAATTGTCTATGAAGAAAAAAGTTTTGTTTGTGATAATACTAATTGTTATAATGGTAGTAGGTATATCTATAGGAGTAAAAATATATACTGCTAATGAAAGAGAAAGAATTAAAGAAGCAAATATTGAAGCAAAAGAAAATAGTAACCAAATGACTTATATTAATGGAAAGAGTATAAAAGATTTACCAAAGGAGATTCCAATAGAATATGCTGTAAATGAAGGATATTTTGTATATGACGGAAGTAAAGATAATAGTATAGTATACAATAAAGATGTTTTAGATAGGTTTATTATAAATACTAGAGTTGGAGCGACAAATAGAATAGCTGATAAAATAAGAATAGTAGTATATAATTATGATGGTTACCCAACAATATATGATTTAGAGTATAAAATTTTTGAAGAAACATACATAAATGAAGAACAAAAAGAAGTACACAAATCAGGATATATTTTAACTACTGATGAAACTAGAAACAATATTATTCCAAGAGATATATTTGTAAATGATGATATTCCAGGACAGTTTTATGGCATTAAAATAATAGAAGACGAAGGAGTAAATGCTGCAAGTATTTCATTATGCTTATATGCTGAGATAGATTATATTGATTCTAGTATAGAACCATATAAACATATAGAAATTGCAAGATATTTACTGGATTCAAAAGTAGTAAATAAAAAAACAAGTGAAACTATAAATATACAAGGACTTGTTGAATTAAAACGTAAAAATTTCATATATATATTTAATGGACAACATTTTGGAGAATTAGGTTATGAAATTGAAGAATATACATCAGCAAATATTGATATTAAAAATCAAACTTGTATTGATTATTTAACTTTAGAAGAACACGATATTAATTATATAGAAGAAGGAGATTTATTAATATGTACAGGAAATTTCACTAAAAAAGAAATTAGTGATTTTGATACGCAAAACAATGCAATCACTGTATTAAAAGCGAAAGATTATGATATAATGAAACGAAATGCTTTAAATGCAAATACAGATATAACAGCAGGTTGGATATACAAAGAGGAAGGATATATGTATTTAAAATATGATATAAAAGATAATACTTATCCAGATAAAACATATCATTTTCCATTTATTCAAAAAGCTTATATAACAAAGAATACTGAAATAATAGGAGAGCTAGAAAAGGGAAAAAACGTAAAAGTACAATATGATGATTCGAAGGATACTCTAGAATTGAAAAAAATAATTGTTATAGAATAGAGATAGGAGAAAAGAATGAAAAAGATAATTGGTAAAGTAAAATCTAATATATTACTTTATACTTGTATTTATATAGTGGTTTTTGCAATATCTAAAATTTCATTAAATAAGTTAAATTTAGAATATATGCAATACATATACAAATTTTCCCTTTTTGTAATAGTTATTGGATTAATATCAGGATTAATACAAATAGCACATAAAAGTCAATCTAAAATAGTGAAAGTAAGTGTAGGTTTATCAATGACAGTACTAGTAGTTTTAGGTACTATATTTGTTCAAATCATTCTATTACTTTATGTTGCATATTTTCCACCAGAACATGTTGTAGAAAAAGAAAACGGAAAAATGGTTGGATATGTATATGGTTTTCTAAGAACTAGAGTAGATTATTACGAATATATTAATTTTTTTCTAAGAGGCGAGAATATCGAATTTAGCGAAGATTATGGAAAAGGAGGATTTGATCCGATAGAAGATCCTAATATTCGTACAGTTCAAGGTTATACGTATTACGATAAAAACGGAAAAGCAATTAATCATGAGTATATAGAACAAACTACTGAGCAAGAACCTAAACAAGAAGAGCAAAAGGGAGAAGAGCAACGACCATTTAATTACGAAGATGGTTATGAAATATTCTTTAATGAAAAAGAAGCTTGTAGAGTAGATGTAGTTGATTGGGCAATGGGAAAAGAAGCAATAAAGGTTTATACTACAAATGATGGAGAAAATTGGAATTCTCAGTTAGAAACAGAAAATGAAATTATGTGGGTTCATTATAATTCTAAATTCTTATTTATAAATACTAAAATTGGTTTTATATATGATCCTGGAAGAGATGGAGATTCAGAAGACTATTCTACTCTACAAGTGACGACCAATGGAGGAAAAAGCTATCAAAATTGCAACATAATACATCCTACAAACATTGCAGAAAAGAATTTACTAATTAAAGATTTACCTATTTATGAAGAAGGAATATTAAAATTAACAATATACACATTAAATCATAGCAAAGAACCTAAAAGAACATATTATGAATTCATTAGTAATGATGGGATAGAGTGGAAGTATAATAAAGAATTATAAAAATTATTAAAAGCAAAGTTTAGATATGTTCTAACTTTGCTTTTAAGTATTCCATAACATCTCAGCAGAAAATTGTTTTTTTAACTCATTTGAAGTTATACTATATTCAAAATTACTACCAATATGATTAGGAATTGAGAATAAAAGTTTATTCTTAAAATCATTTAAAATTCTATAAATTTTGTTTTCGTAAGAATGGTCAAAAACGATAAAATTAAAGGAATCTAAATTAATTAATTTTTTCAAATACAATTTACTATTAGAATGATCTAAAGGTATAAAGCAACTATAAAAAGTTTCATCTAGCTTTAAAAGGAGAACACCTAAAAGCATATCTTTAAATTGCATCTTTTTAAATTTAAACTCTATATTATCAAACTTCTTTTCTGATTTCATTCCTAAACTAATTCCACCGAAGCTCATCATCTAATAAAACTAGGGTTTCTGAAGCTAAAGAATCAAGTTCAGTAATTTTACATATACCATTCACTATATTCACCTACCTTGTAATAGAACAATTATAACACATAAAGAATCAATTTTCTATATATGTTTACCATATTTTGCAGTAAAGAAAAAATATATTTCATATAAAAGTGGAAAAAAGAGGCTAAATATCAACGATAAAAAAGTTTTATTTCTTATATTTTCAATATTATATAATAGTAGTAAAATAAAGATGTATTTAAAACAAAGGATAGAATAAGAAATTAATCTTATTCTATTACCTAAACAGTACACTAAAATGTACGAGAATTAGGTTTAAGGCATTTTTATAATGCTAGTAGACTTGTTTTATGCAAGTGTAGTTTTAAAAAGCACAAGCTTTAAAATAATGACTTTATTTGGTGTGCTTAAATTTTTTAGTAAGGTAAGAGATTAGTGAAGATATTGCCCCCAATAATCTTTGCTATTTTTTTGCCTTTTTATTTTTATATGAAGGGAGGATTCAGAGTTAAATCCTTGTTTTAAATACGATAATTGAGAAAAGAAAGGAGAAAAAATATGGGATTTATCTCAAAGAAGAGAAAATTTAATATATTTCAAAAGAAAGATATTGAAAGAGAATTTGCTTCAGAGATAGTTGAAATTTTTGAAGAAAAACTTGAAAATTTGAATGTAACTCTACCAGGCATTATAAAAAATGATGAAGATAAAGATAAAAGAATAAAAAGTAGAGTTAAAAATGAATTAATTGCTGAAATTGAAGATTTTATATATGCTAATAAAAACGTATTGACTAAAAAAACAGCATAAAAGAAAAGAGGGAATAAAATGCAAGGAAACAGTAATAATGTAATAGGAAATGTACGAAGTGGTACTAGAGGAGAAAAAGATAATCCTGTTAAACTAGCATATTTTGATGTTCATACCGACAATTCGACATCAGAACTTTCTGTTGAGATATTTAATGAAAAATATCACCAACCTAACAAATTAAAGATACAGTTTGCTAATCAAAACCCAATGAAAATTGGATACCAAATGTATGAAGGAAAAAAGCTAAAATGCTATGGTAATGGAAAAGAAGCCAGAGAATTAGATGATAAAGGAAAAAGAAAAACAATACAATGTAGTGAAACAGATTGCATTCATAGAAAAAATGGAAAATGCAAAAAAGTTGGTAGATTATATTTTGTTATTGATAAACTAAAAGATGAAGGCATTTGGTGTTACCCAATGGGAAGTGAAGAAGGGATAGAAAATGTAAGTAGAAGAATTGAAAGAGCTAATAGATTAGGAATAGATCTAACTAATGATTGGTATGAACTATATTTGAGAGCTAAAGATACAATAAAAGGAAAAAATTACATTCCAGATATAAAGAAAATAGAAGCAACCAATATGGAAAATAAAGAAACACATACAAAAGGGTTATCAAACATTAATAATGAAGATAATAAAAAAGAACAACCTAAACAGCAAAAGAACAATTATTTAAAAATTATAGGATTTCAAAAAGTAAAATATGAAGATAAAGAAGTACCTAAAATAATATGTATTGATACAAGCTCTAAGAAACAAGAGCTTATTTTAATGCCTGAAAGCAAACAAGATATATTAAAAGTGAAAGCAGAAAGTATTATTTTACCATTAAGCATAAGTACAAGGGAAAATTATGCAATACTAAATGATTATACAATAGTAAAAGCTATAACAGAAAATATGGAAAATAAAAAAGTGAGCTAATGGCTTAAAATGTTAAATAAGAAAGGATAATTTATATGTTAAAAATAATAAAAAAAATATTTATAATAAGTTTAATCTTACTTATCCAATTTCTAGTTGTAATCTATAAAATATTGTCTAAGTTTTGGAAGAAAAACAGTACTGATATTAAAGAGTTTGTAAAAAAATTAGACCAAGAATTAAGAGTTGAATTACAATGAAAAATAAATTTAGAATTGGTGAAATTGTGATAGTTGATGGAAAAAGTGAAATATATGAAAAGCATTTCAAAGCATTAGGAATAGTAGAAGCAAAAGACTATTACTATAATGAATATTTAATAACCATACTATCTCAAAATAAAGAAGATTGGTTTAAAGAAGATGATATACAAATGGTAATGGAAAGAAAGATTAAAAAGAAAGATAAGTATAAAGTGGTATTAGCTATAAATTTAAAAGGATTAGAATATATCATGAGTAAAGTAGATGAAATGCCTAACAAGTACAATAATATTCTTAACAAAGTAGATTTTTATAAAGAATATAAGGCTTTTAAGAAAACATATGCAATTTTAGTATGGACATCTACATATTGGACAGAAAATAATTTTGCAGTCAAATGTATTCAGGATTCGTTAAAAGAACTAAGAAAACAAAATATGGCATATAAACAGATAATAATAGGTGAAACTGATCCAACGTATGTTGAAATTAATGAATTTATAGATAATGATTCTAATGTCGATATATTCCAAATCTTTCATAAAGTTGAATTAAAAAATGTAGGAGGGATTTTAGTTTGATAGGAGAAAAAATAATACAAATTATGTCAGAGATAGAGCCAATTCAAAAAACAGAATTGGATGAAGAAAAAAATTATAAGTTTGCAAAATCAGAAGAAATTATAGGAATGGTTAATCCTTTGCTTGTTAAATATAAGGTTATCATTGTACCCTTAAAAGTCGTAAATTTTTTGCCTCAAGGGAATAAGGTGTTTTTAACTATGAAATATCAATTTATTGATGTAGAAGATCCGAATAGAGATTGCATTGAAATTGAAATACCTGGTTCAGGATATGATGAAAAAGGAAGAGCAGTATATGCTGCTTTAACTGGAGCATATAGATATGCAATGCAAGAAGTTTTTGCTATCCCTGTAATAGATGAAATAAAAAATGATAAGGAAAATGGCTCTAAAGATAGCGAACAGCAAGAAGAAAATAGTGCAAATGATGTACAAAATGAGAAATTCATAAGTGATGATGATATACAAAATATGGATACAGATGATTTAGACAAGTTGTTTGAAGCAAAAGAAATCGCTTAATTAAAGTATAGGAGGATAAAATGTATATAAAAAATATATTTAATGTTAAAAATTATAAAGGTTTACCTGATGGGTTTAAAACGAATTTTGAAGAGGTTACATATATTGTAGGTGATAATGCTAAAAACAAAACTACAATAGGTGCATTACCATTGTGGATTTTAACTGGATACAGTTTAACAGGAAGCAATAAGGAACAAGTTGCTAATGATAAGTCTAACGTAAATTCTAATACAGTAGCTAGTATGACTATAATTGATAATTCTGGCTCAGAACATACAATAACAAGATGTAAAGGAAAAGACAATTTTGTTATGCTAGATGATATTAGAACAACACAAGAAGTTTTAACAAGATTTTATAAAGATGTTCATGCTTTTATATGTAGTTATTACCCTAATTATTTTAGAAGTATGGATTTAGCAAAACAAAGGGAATTGTTACTTAGAATATTACCAGCAGTATCAGCTGAAGATGCTTTTAAATTACTAGAAAAAGAGGAGCAAGAGATATTAGAAGAGAAAGTAATAGATATTAAAGGCTTCTGTAAGGCAAGAAGAGCAGAAATAAAGGAAATTAACTCGGATTTAGATAAACTAACAGGTAGCAAAAATATGTTAATAGATATTGCAATTCAACAGGAAGATGAAAAAAAGGTATTTACAAAACAAAATGAATTAGATAATCTCGAACAAGAATATGAAAAGCTAATTGAAAATACCGATAATATTGTAACTATAGAAGAATTAGAAAAAGACATAAACAAGCTAGATAATAAAATTACAAGCAATATTAAGGTAGAATTACAAGAATTGCAAACAAAGCAAAAGAAAGAATTAGAAAACTTAAATAATGTGTCAGAGGTAAGCTCTATATGTCCAACTTGTAAGCAAGAAATTAAAAACGAGAATTTAATAAATGCACTGAAGATAACTTACAAAAAGAATATTAATACTATTGCTGAAAAAATAACTAATTTAAAAAATGAAACACAAGAGCTAATGAATAAAAAGAAGAGTCAAATTAAAAAATATAAAGAAATGAAAACTCCAGAAATACAAGCAAAAAGTGAAAAAAGAGAAGATTTAAAATCTCAAATAGATGTGTTGCAAAAAGAAAAAGCAGAAATAGATTTATTTAATAAAGAAGTAGAACTAAAACATAATGAGATTGTAAATGCAAAAAAGAAAATAGAAGAATTCGATAAGTTAAGTACAGAAATGACAGATAAAATAGACAAATATACTAAACAAGTAAAAATAGCAACAAGATTAAATCTATTAATAATCCAAGAACAGATGAAAAAAGTAAAAGACTATCTAAAAAACGTAACAATTGAATTCAGTAGTATTGATGAGGAAACAGGAGAAATTATAGATACTTATGATATAAAGTATTGTGGAAGAAAATATGAAAAACTTTCTAAATCGTATAAGTTAAGGGCAGATATAGAAATAGCTACTTTAATAAATAAGATTACAGGAATTAATACTACAATGTTTGTAGATGATGTTGAATCCATAACACAGCTTAACAATGAGTCAGGCTTACAAATGATACTTGCAATTGTGATAAAATATAATGATTTAGAGATACTTTATGATTATTCAAATGTTCTCATAAGAGAAAGAGATTCAATTAACAAAAAAATAGAAGAAAGTAGTAATTTACTTCAAAATGCTGCTTAAAACAAAACTATCATTTTGATAGTTATTTTTTTGCAATTAAGCAGGGAAGGAGATAAAAGATGTTAAAGATAAAAAGATTTCTAGAATATAAAAAATGTTCTTCTTGTAATAAAGAATTCCTAGCTTATGAAGTACAGAAAATTAATAAAAAAGATTATATATGTATGGATTGTAGAAGAGGTGATAGCTATTATAAAAAAAATTGCACCTACAAAGGAAAAGAAAGTAAAATTAGTTTTTCATTTGAATTTGAAACATCAAGTAGAGCTAATGCCTTATATGAATTAAAAAAATATAATTTTATAGGATGCTCAGATGGTAGTATTGAAGGTCTAGAATGGAAATCAGTTATTTTTTATAGTAGAAAGTCATTTCATTCAATATGTCGAAAAATTGATAAATTCGCAAAATACGTTGGAAATTCTTGTGGTACACATCTTCATGTTTCAACGCCATATAAAGAAAAAATGGATCAATTTAAAAGAGAGTTGTTTCAACCGATTTTAAACGAAATGATAGCAAATAGAGAAAAAACAGAGAAGTTTTGGGGCAGATATTTTACTCATTATTGCCAAGCAGAAATACGAGATCGTGATAGGTATAATGCTTTTAATACTATATCAAGTGTAAATACATTAGAATTTAGACTTTTGAAATTTAAAAGTGCAGAGCAATATATAAGAGCTTGCGATTTTTGCATAGATACTACACGATACATAAATAATCTAATATGTGATGAAGCTTTTAACAGCGAAAAAGCAAAAAAAATTGGAGAAATTATAGCAAAAAAATATAAGGAGGTAACAGAAAATGTGCAGAGTTGTGCTAATGAATAAGCAAGGAGAACGAGAGATTGAAAAGATTTATGGTTTAGATAAGTATTTAAAATATTTAGAGAATCAATTAGGTGGACATGGAAATCGGATTTGCATTGTTAAAAAACAAACAGGTGATTAAATTTGAAAAAGGTGTTAATTTAGATGTGCGAGATATAGCAAGAATATTAAGAAAAACAAATTATGATTGGGCATTATTTCACACAAGATTAGCATCGGTTCGGTACAAAGTGCGATAAAAACTGTCATCCTTTTATAAGAAGTGATACTGTTCTTGCAATGAATGGAACAGAACATTCTGTAGACTTTTTAAGTAAGACTATTGATATAACTGATACAGAAGCAATATTAGAAACAATGGATAAATATAATTTAGGTTTAGCTGCTTTAAGAAATTTTAGCAGTATTTTTATGGGCTTTTTAAAGGGAAATCCTTTTGTTGTAGCTGATAATACAGTTAGTATAAAAGTACTAAACAATAATAAAACAAAAGCATTAGTTTTTGCATCGGATTTTCCAGCAAAATTTACAAGCAACATATATGAAGCAACAGAACGTTTTACGTGGTATAATGGAAGATTGCCTAAAACACTAATGAAGTACAAAAAAAGACATTATTCAAGATATTTTGATGATTATTTATACCATGATGATTTATATGGACAATGTTATATTGAAGCTTTAAACAGAAAAGGAGGTAGTTGCAATGCAGTATAAATATAATGTGCAAGATGAAAGAGAAATTAAAAAGTTAAGTAACAGTAAAAGATTTTCTAAATATCCTACAATGTTTTTGAGTAATACTTGCGTAGTAAGAGTTAATAAAGATGACTGCTTGCAAGAAGACGAATTTACTATATATTGCAAATATAAAATTCTACCAAGAAAAATATATTTGTATGGTAAAAAAACTAAACCTATAGAGGAAAATGACATTTTTTTAAATTACTGGCTAAATGTATTTTTAAAAACAATAGAAGAAGGAAATTTGTGTAAGTATGACTTTCCTAAAAGCGATTCTAAGTTAGAATTGACTATAGGCTTGCCACTACAATATAGACTTAAAGCTTTTGATTGCTACAATTGGACAAGAAAAAATGTAATAAACTTTTTATCTTGTTTATTTGATAGTGAAATTGAAGAGGCAGACTATGAGCAGCAAGACTTTTTAGAAAATTTATTAGTAGCTTAAAAAAGGGAGGAAAAAATAATATGTGTAAAAAATATGAGGCAATTTTTATTATAAAAAATTGTGATGATGCTGATAAAGTAAGAGAAGTTATAGATAGAATCAATAATATGGTTATATCAGAATATTGCGATATTTTTCATAAAGAAGAGCTTGGAGTAAGAAAATTAGCTTATGAAGTTAAAGGAGAAAAGAAAGGATATTACTATTTGATAAACTTTAAAGCTCCAGATAGCTTAGAAGACACAGGTAAAATATCAATTAAGATAAATACAGTTGAAGAGGTAATCAAACACATAATAGTAAAAATGGAGGATGATTAAAGTGAAAATTTATATAGTAAAACAAACAATAGAAGTAATACAAGGGCATGAATTAGAAAAAAATGTAACAAATTTATATGGTGCATATAAAAATGAAGAGGATGCTAAAAATAAAGGAAAAGAAGTAATAGACAAAATAATGAAAAGAGAACAGGTTCAATTTTTAAAGCATGTGCATGTAGATAAAGATAACACTTTTAAAGATAGCAATATTGTTGTTTTAGAAAAAGGTAATGATTGGAGTTGGTCAACAACACATTCTATTGAAATAGTAGAAATGAAATTAAAGTAAAAAGAATAATGGTATTATAGGTTAAAGACTATAATATTTCATCTGCATAAAAATAAAAAAAGAAAGGAAAGATGAAAATGAATAAAGTAATATTAATGGGGAGATTAACAAAAGATCCAGAGGTAAGATATACTCAAAATAGTAATACATTAGTAGCAAGTTTTAACTTAGCTGTAAATAGAAGATTCGTAAAACAAGGAGAAGAAAGACAAGCAGATTTTGTAAATATAGTTGCATGGAGTAAAATAGGAGAGTTTTGTAGTAAATACTTTAAAAAAGGTCAACAAGTAGGAATTATTGGAAGATTACAAACAAGAACATGGGATGACGAGCAAGGACAAAAACACTATGTAACTGAAGTAATAGCAGAAGAGGCATATTTTGCAGATAGCAAAAAGGACAGTAGCAACGAATCAAATGCTTTTGGGGATTTTGCAACATCTGAAACATCGGATTTTGAAATAACAAATTCAGACGATCTCCCATTTTAATAATCAATAAAAAATAAGTAGGAAAGTAGATAATAAGCTACTTTCCTAATGTAAATATTAATATAAACAAAATAGAGTCAAAAGAGGAGGTTTTAATAAAATGAAAAAATATTATTTAGTAATGATAAATTTATGTTTATTGTTTATAGAAAATGTATTAATAACAGTAGCAGCATATATAAACCCTACTAGACAAAATATATTAAATATAAGTGGAACAATTATAGGAATATTGCTTGCTTGTGAAATAACAATGATATTGGCAATTATAAAAGAAAAGATAAATAAAGTAGAAATATTAAAAAATAGAAAGGAAAGATAAAATGTCTAAAAATTATCAATTAAAAAGTGGAAATTATTTAAAGATTGAAAAGTTGAAATCAGGATATGAATGTTCATTATTCGAGGAAACAAAAAGATTAGTAAAAAGTACAATTATAAGCAAATTCGAGCTAACTGATAAAGAAATATTAAGTAAAGTCTTGGAAAATTTTAATATACCAACAGATATTGCTTATCAAGAGTTAGAAGAAGAAATAATAGAAAATATAGGCAACTTAGTATTTAAAGATAAAAATAGCAAAATACCTATGACTAACGAAGAATTAGCTGAGTTTTATTGGGATGGAGATAAGGCAAAAATAGAAAAATATGGTTATGATATGAGTAGACTATCAGGTAATTTATGTAACTGTTGTGGAAATGGCAGATTTGTTTTAGAAAAAGTAACTTTGAGTGGTAATAAAATAAAAGAAAAACAATATATGAAATGTAAAAAGTGTGGAGATTATTCACATTTATAGGAGGAAATCATGCAAAGTGTAATAAGTTATAAAGAAAGAGGAAACTATGGTGATGCACTATATAGAGGTAATTGTTCTGGATACGTTATTAAAGATTTGATAAATCATTTTTATCCAACATCTAAACCAAAACGATTTGTTGAGATATTTTCAGGTTCTGGAACTGGTAAAGATGTTGCAAAAGAATTACACATTAATAACAGTCTACATTTAGATTTGAATAATGGTTGGGATGCCCTAACAAATGAGATTCCTTCAGGTTCAGATTTTGTTTTTTCACATCCACCTTACTGGGACATTATCAAATATGAACAGCAGCGAAATAGCTATTCACCTAACGATTTATCTAATAATATGAGCTATGAAGAATTTATAAAAAAATTAGATACAGTAAATGAGAAAATATATCATAGTTTAGTAAATGGTGGTAGGCATATAACATTACTAGGAGATGTAAGAAAAAAAGGAAAATATTATAGTATCATAAAAGATATGAAGTGGTTTGGAGATATAGAAAGTCATATAATAAAAATTCAACACAACTGTGTGTCAGATAATAAAATCTACAGTAATAATTCTTTTATAGCTATAAAGCATGAACATATTTTAGTATTTAGAAAAAATAAGATATGGCTATTTAATACTAAGATAACAAATAACGTAAAAGAAAATATTATGAACATAACTCAAATAACATGGAGAGATTTGATTCAATCAACGTTACAATTTTTAAATAATAAAGCAAGTATAGAAGAAATTTATAATATTTTAAAAGAATCGAAAAAGGCAGAAAATAACAATTTTGTAAGAGAAAAAATAAGGCAAACTTTAAACAGTAATAGCAATTTTGTAAAGAAAGGTGAAGTTTGGAGTTTGTGTATAGAAGAGTGAAAAGAAGATATTTTGGTATCTTCTTTTTAGATTGGAGTAAAAATGCAAAATAAGTATAAAAAAATTATGGAATTATTGGAATTTAGCAATGGTAAATATAATGTTAAAGATATTTTTAGAGATTTTGTAATTATGTTTGCTATAGCTATAAAAAACAAGTTTAAGTATGAACAAATAGACGAAGATGAATATTTACGAATAGTAAAAAGATACGACAAAAAAGAATTAGATATTTTTGCAAAATTGATAGCAGAAATGATGAAGGAAAAATTAAGGGAAGACAAAATACAAGATATTTTAGGTGAAATATTTATGACAATTAATGCAAATTCAAAAAGAAATGGACAATTTTTTACACCTATACATATAGCAGAATTAATGGCTGAAATAACATTAAATGAAGAAAATATTAAAAATAAAAATTTTATAACTGTTCAAGATACAAGTTGTGGAAGTGGAGTTATGATTTTAGCTATGGCTAACAACTTAGATAAACAAGGTATTGATTATAAAAATAGACTTTTGGCAGAATGCAGAGATATTGATTTTTTATGTTTTTGTATGACATATATTCAATTATCTTTAAGTGGTATTTCAGGAAGAGTAATATTAGGAGATACATTACAAGATGAAAAAAGAAAAATATTTTATACACCACAATATTATATTGGAAATTGGTATGAAAAAATAAAAGAAAGAGAGGAAATAAAAGATGGAAGAGAGCAGAAAAAATGCTAGAGGAGGAAAAGATAGATGAAGTTATTATTTAGTTTAGCAGTTATAACAGAAAAAAATCAAAAAGTAGAAGATTTGATAAAACCATATATTCGTGAGAATTATAATGATAATCTAGCATCATCTATAAAGAAGCAGAGAAACTATATTTCAGGAGTATTATTTGGAAGCTTTGATAGTGATGTGTATGATGGAAGATTGCTATTAATAAAAAATAAGAATGGTAAAAATTGTTTAGGATATAAATCAAAAATAAAATATGTAGAGTGGCAAAAGATGGTAGAGTTAGAAAATGAACAATTAAAAGAAGAAGGAATAGATATAGAAAAAAATAAAGCAGATTTAGAAAAAGCATTTGGTTTCACAAATGCTATTATTACGCCAGATGGTAATTGGCATGGAATGATACCATTAGATCTTATATCTATAGGATTTACAGAAAAAGAACCATGTGAAGAGTATATAAAAAATTATTATACTAAATACATCAAACCATTTGAAGAAACAGGAAGTATTACTATATTAACTTGTAATATATAAATAATAGGAGGATAAAAAGATATGTTAAAGGGAATAAAAGATTTTGTGAATGACGCAAACAAAATAATAAGAAGAGAAACTAAGAAAATAGCTGCATTACATAAAGAAATAGAAGATTATGAAACATTAATTTATGTAGTAGGACAGACAGGAACTCAAGAACAAGCAATGTATTATAGAGAAAAAATAAATCAATGCTATTTACGAATTGATACTTGTATAGAAAATATAAATAATAGTAGAGATAGAATTGCAACTATGAGAGTTGTTGACAAGATTATAAAGAGGGGTGAAAAAAGTGCCTAAAAATCAAGTCAATTATGCAAAATTATTAGAAGGTATACAAAATGTTATAAAACGAGGAGATTATTTAGAATTTCTCAAGATGATTAAAAAAATAAGAAATAACTATAGTTTTAGGAATACTATGCTAGTATATGTTCAAAATCCAAATGCAACAATTGTAAAGGGATTTTGTGATTGGAATAAACTAGGCAGAGGTGTAAAAAAGAATCCTAAAACTATTTTTATTTATACCCCAATAAAGCATAAAAAACAAAAAGTAATCGAAGGTCAGCAAAGTGTTGATGGAAGAGAAGAAAAAGAAAGAAACAATAATACAATAGAAATAATAGAAGGGATTACATATAAACGAGTGGCAGTATATGATATAGGAGATACATATATAAAAAAAGGTAATAAAAGAATTCCAATATTGGATGATATATTAGAAAATGATACAACAGAAGAATTATATAAGGCTTTAGTTGAAATATCTCCAGTACCTATAATAATAGAAGAAATTAATAGCATAAAAAAGGGATATTATGACAAAACAAATAAAAAAATTGTATTAAAAGAAAGTTTATCACAAGATGATAAAACATCTGTATTAATACATGAACTTTGCCATTGCCTATATGATAATTTTGTATATAAAACAGAAAGAAATAAAAGTGAGATATTTGTTGAAAGTGTAGCATTTTTAGTCGCCGATCATTTTGGATTTGATACATCGCTTTGCAGTTTTGGATACATAACTAGCTGGGCAGAGAATAATATTAAAGAATTCATGAACTTATCTAATAAAATTAAAGAAACAGCTGATGAGTTTATTGAATTAATAAAAAATAGTAAATATAAGCAAGAAAAAATAAGTGCATAATAGAAATCAAAGAATTATACAAGAAGGGAGAAAGAAATTGGACCAACAAGAGATTTTAAATAGAACTAGTATTATAAATGTAAAAAACAAATTGGGATTAGAAGAAATATATTCTAAAAAAGATATAATCTATGTTAAATGTCCATTTTGCTCTTCACAGAATGGAACAATGAGATTAAATATAAGTAATAATAGCTATATTTGTAAAAAGTGTGAAGCAAGAGGATATTCAATTGGCTTATATGCTAAAAATAGATATATTTCTAATAAAGAAGCATATCTAAACCTAATTTCTAAAGAAGCTGATATAAGCAATAATCTAACAACGTCTACAATTACTCATATAAAGAAAAATAGTGAGGAATTAGATATTGTATATCAATCTTTTTTAGAAAAATTATCTCTTAGTTCGGATCATATAATGAAGCTTTTAAAATATGGTTTTACAATAGAAGAAATTGAGAGTATAGGATTTAGAACGATACCAACACAAGAAGAACAAAAAATAGAGATATGTAGAGAATTAATAAATGAAGGTATAGACCTAAGTGGAACTCCAGGATTTTTTAAAGATAAAAAGTTTAGATGGAATTTTAAATCACACAAAGGAATATTTATTCCTATCATAGAAAATTGTAAAATCATATCTTTAAGAATTCATTTAGATACAATGTATAGTATAGATACTAGCGATATATGGTTTAGTAGTAGTCAAGAAAATGAAGGAGCTAAGATAAGTAATAATATTATGATTTTATTTCCAAAAGAAAATAGATTGCAGCTTATAAATAATAATCAAGAAAAAAAGGATATTATTATTGCTTCAGAAATGATATTAGCTTATAAAATAGCTTGTGCATACAAGAAAAATATAGTAATTCGGAGTTCCAAATGTAATATCAAAAAATGAAATGAAAAAATTAGATGGCATAAATGCCATAAACAGCATTTATGTGGTAATGGATTCACATACTGCACTCCATAATTCAGAAAGTTTATTAACTAACTTACATAAGAAATATGGAGAAGATAGAATAAAATTAAGCATATCAATAAAAGATTGTGCGATTTCCAACAGTATAAAGGAACTATTGGATAAAAAAGAAGATGCAACTTTATTGAATATAGCATAATAAGAGGTGAAAATATGAATAGAAAATCAAGTTATTGTATGTCAAATATAGATTTAAAAGCATTAAAAAAGAGTATTGAATATGTAAAAAAACTAGATTTTTATAATAGTACAGAACAAAAAAGAAAAACAAAAAAATTTAAAAAGGTAGCTTAAAAATGGAGTGGCCAAAAGGCTACTCCATTAAATAAAAAAAGAAAGAGGGAAAATATATGTTTAAAATTAGTAAAGAGAGAAGAATAGCAGATAAAATAAAAAATATGTTATATAAAAGAGGATTTAAAGTAGATATAAAAATTGCTAAGAATACCAAAAGTGTTTATTTAAAGATTGACAATGGAGCTTGTGCAACAATTCGAATAAGTGATCATAAAAATAGTAAAACTAGAAGTAAATTTAATGTAATTAAAAATTATGAAGGCAAAAGAAGAGTGTATTGCAATGGATTTACAAGAATGTTTTATAACTTTCATATGCTAGGAAGTTTAATTGCAGATGTTGAAGCTGAAAGATCTAATAAAATTTTGAAATATGGATATACAAAATATAGAGCAATTAGAGATAACAAAGATTTGTCAGAATATTATATTTATAATAAACAAGTAGCATAATAGGAGGATAAAATGTTAGATTATAATGATTTAAATGATGATGAAAAAAGAACCTTAAAGAATTTTTTAGGTATAGAGAGAATGCACCAATACTATTTAGAAGACAACAATGTATTGCTGATGGATGAAAAAGAATTGTTTGAGTATATATATATGTATGATTTAAAAAAAATAAAGGATGCAATTAATTTTATAGAAGAAATAGTAAAGCTAGAAATTACAACAGAAGATTCTAATAAAACAATTATGCAAAAGATATTACAAAAAAATAGTAAGGTATGTAAGCTTGGTGATAAACATTATGCTTATAAGGAAAGTTAAATATAGGATATAGAGTGTAAGCTCTATATCCTTTTAAAAATTAAGGAGGAATTGCTATGGAAGAAATTAAAGAAAACTACCAACAATTGAAAGTAAAATATGATAAGCTAGTAAAAAATTTACAAAATTATAGATATAAATTACAAAAAGAAATAGAAAATATAAGCGATATATTAGAAAAACAACCATTTACTATCTTTCATTCAGAAGAGTATTATCAAGCTCAGAAATTAGAAAAAATGAGGACAGGAATGACAATTGATAGCTTAATTGAGGAAATATGGAGTATTGACAGAGATGGAAATATAGTCGAATGTTCCAAAAAGAAGGATTGAGATTTAGAATGAGTAAATTTAACTATGAGGCTTTTTATGATGAAGAAGGACAATGCAGTATTGGAATTTCCAAACAAAATTATATAAAAGAGCAAGCAATAGAAATAGCAAAAAGAGAATTAGATACAGAAGAAATTGCTGAATATGAGGAAAATATGTACGTAAGATATGGATTAGGAACATTGGATGGTGAAAAAAGACAAGGTTATTGGCTAGAATATAGAAAGACAAAAGTAAGTAGTCCAGTATGGGCTTTTAAAAGAAAGTAAAAGATATTGGGGTGATAAAATGTATAATATATATGAGTCTATAGATAGTGTAGAACATGTAAAAGAATCTGATATTATCTTATATGCAGTTAGTAAATTAGAGATAGAGAATAAAGATTTGCAAAGGCTAAGTAATAGTTTAGAAATACTAAAACAAACAGGAAAAGATGCAAAGGGTAAATTATTTCTTACTTTTGATGGATATGACAATGATGAAAGAGAAGTTTATATGATTCCAGAAATAAGAAGTTTTGTAAAAACCATATGGGAAAAATATAAATATCTATTTTATTTTTTAACTGCAATAGAGAATAATAGATCTATTATTTTTGCTTGTATCAATGATTTCAAGGCTTGTCAAAATAAAGACAATAAGAAATGTTACTTAGAAATAATATATAATGACGAAATAAAAAAACTAACAATAGATGCTATGATAAAGCATGGAATAATTATAAATGATATAGAGGGAGTACAAAGAGTACTTTTCACATTTATATAAAGAGTATTTTCGACAATAAAGCACTTTAGATTCTAAAATGCTTTATTGTCATTTTTTATTTGTTTTGCAATTTATTAAGAAAATTTATAGTATTATCAACTATTGATTTATATTCAGAATTCAAATTAACATATCCAGAAAAAGTAATATTATTGGGATTAAGTTCTATATCTACAAATTCACCGTATAAATCATTTAAAGAGATATGATACAATTTACATAAATTTATAATAATACTAATACTTCCAATAGTAGCATCAGTTTCTAATTGACCTACATATCGGGAAGAACAACCTACAATTTCAGCAACTTGTTCTTGAGTATAGCCATTAGAAAGTCTAGCTTTTTGTAATTTATCTCCAACTTTTATTTCTTGATTTTTTGCTAATCTCATATTTATTCACCTCGCAACTGATATTATATAAAATACCAAAAATTAGTATAACAATACACGAAATAAAAAAATCATAGATGTTTGTAAAAATATTGTGGAAATTTATGATATATGCTAGAATGATATAGATATAAAATCTGCAATGTTATGAGGAGGAATGATAAACTATGTCATTATCGATTTTTGAGCTAATGCGTGTGTATAATATCAGTTATGAAGAAGCTCATATGTTGCAATTTAAAATTATTGTAATAATGATTTTGATAGCAATAGGAACACTCATAGCACAAGTATTATTACAAAGATTTTGCCCTAAAATATATAGAAAGTTAGAAAGATTAAATATAATATAAAAAAGAGATAAAAAAGTCATATGACTTTATTTATCTCGGTGGTTATTATTAAAATATTGTATTAGCGTATAAAGAGCATTTCGTTCATAATTGTCCAATAAACTAATTTGTTGCACCAAATTAGTATCATTTACTTGCGTTGAAAAGAAATCTCTTAAAATTTCATTAGGTGTTTTATCTAATGATTTACACAAGTTGATAAAGTTTACTAAGCTCGTACTTGAACGACCGACTTTCAATGTCTTTTAAGAACGAGTTTGATATATCTGCCTTTTCGGATAATTCATCTTGTGTAAAATTTGATTTTATCCTTGCAGATTTTATATTTACGCTTAATACTTCTTTTAAATAATCTTCATTTATTAGCATAAATCTCACCATTTCCTTATTTTTAATAACTATATCATTTTATCTAATAAACAAAAATATGATACAAACATATTAAAGTATGTTATAATCAACAATGAAAAAATATTTGAAATTTTTTCTCACATTTATTTTTATTCAATAAAAGATTATATTGTATATGGGGTGAGAAAATGAAAGATTATACTATAATACTTACAAAAATATTAGGAAAAGATAGATATGAGCAATTAGTTGATTACTCATTTAAAAAGGTACAAGTAAAGTTTGGAAATATAAGAACAGATAGAGTAACAAAGATAGTAAAAATAAACCATCAAGCATTAATGATCATATCTATTTTAAAAGCTAGGCAATGTTCGGATATTGAAATAATGAAAATACTGCATTGGGACAAGAGGAAATCTTATAAATTTGTTGTTGCTAATAGCTTTGAAGAATTTAAAAATATCTATGAAGAGTATATAAATCTAATTATAGAATTCATACAAAAAACTTAAATTTTTTCTCAAATAGATTTATTTGTTTAAAGCATTTACAATAATGATAAATTTAATAAAGAAAAGAGGTATTTGTATGGATGAAAATTATCAAGCAATTTTACAATTAATTTTAGGAGCAGATGAATATACAGAAATATTTGCTAAAGCATTTAACGAATATAAGGATGGAAACTATAAAGTAGGCGATTTAGATGTAATAATTGAACATTACTTAATGTCTATTTTAGTAATCGGATTTTCCAAAAAGAAAGTGGAAATAGATAAATATGAAATTTGTTTAAAAAGAAACCCTAAGATAACCATTGATGTAAATAAATTTTGTGAAGATTATAAAAAGTACATAGACAAAGTAGAACAATATAAGTTTAATCTATTAAGAAGAATTATTTATGGAGATAACTATAGGAGTGATTCAAGTGAAAAATAATAGAATTGTAGCCTATATTTATTGCAGTTTTAATAATTCAACAAAGAAGAAAGTAGATAAACAAAGTATTATAATGTTTGCAAAAAGAGAATTTAACGTAGATGAAAAGGAAATTGATTTTTATATTGATATAGGAAAAAGAAATAAAAGAGATTATATGATGGAAAGAATATGCAATAAAGAATATGATGTTTTGCTATTGCATCATTGTAGTCATCTACACAAAATAAGTCGTAAAGATAAACTTAAACGATATATAGATATGGACCAATTAATCAATTTAAGAGATACAATATTAAATAATGGAGTAAAAATATATTCTGTTAAAGAAAACAAATATATAGAGTAAAGTAAATAATTTTGCTGAAAGATACTATAGGAGGATAATCATGTATCAAAATCAAATAAAAAAATATCGTAAGCAAAAAGGATTAACGTTAGCACAATTAGCAGAAAAAGTTGATTCCTCGATTGGGTATATATGCCATTTAGAAAACGGAACAAGAAGGAATCCATCGACAGAGCTTATGGTCAAAATTGCAAAAGCATTAGATAAAAATATACTTGAAGTTTTTTTTCATGAAGAATGATACTAGTATTAAATTAAATCTTCAAGTCTGTTACTCTATATAAAAGTATAGAGTAATTTTTATCATTAGAAAAAATACTACATAATTACACTTATGTAGTATTTTTCAAAAGAAACGTATAAAAACGAAACAAAAAATACTACATAAATAACAAAAATGAATATAAAAAAATACTACATAAATAAGAGGTGTTAAAAAATGGATATATTAGAAAGTTTTAAAAAATATTTAGAAGAGAATTATGATACTTCTGGAGGAAGAAATACGATTAGTGCATATATGGAAGATATAAAACAATTCTTAACTTACTTTGAAGAAAATTTTGGTGAAAGGATAGTTGATTTTTCAAGTGCTGATTATATTGAATATAAAAAACATATGCTTAATGATTTAAAATATAAGTTCAGTACAATAAATAGGAAAACATCATCAATATCTATCTATGAAGACTTTTTAATAGAAACTAAAATTAGAAGAGATGCAGTCAAAGTAATAAAGAAAAAAGACTTCTTTAAAATAGATAGACCGTTTATAACTTCTCAAATGCTTCCAAAAGAAACTATAAAGAAAGTTAGATTAAAAGCAGGAAGAGAAAATAAAAGAGATTATGCTATGTTTATATTATTTGATGAAGGAGGATTACGAGTATCAGAATTAGTTGGACTACAAATAGAAAGAGATATAGATTTTGATATGTACTCAATTCATATTTTAGGGAAAGGAAACAAGATAAGAAGTATATTTATGGAACAGATTATATATGATGCTATTAAAGATTATTTACCAGAAAGAGAAAAGTTATTAGCTGGCAAAGAAAATAAGTATCTTTTTGTAAGTAATAAAACAGCAAATACTAATCAACCAATGGCAAGAACAAGTATAAATAATATACTAGCTAAATACTGTATGAAAGTAAATGAAAATAAAATAAAACCACATATTATGAGGCACGATTCAGGAACCAAAAAATATGAAGAGGGATATTCAGATGTAATGCTAAAAAAATTTTTAGGACATTCATCTAATGCAACTGATATTTATACTCATCCAGGGGGAGAAAGATATAGAGAAAACACACCTAAGTAGACATAATTGTTCCACAAATATTTACAATAAAAGGAAAAAATGATAAAATTATGTAAAATAGATAGAATGGAGGTATAAAACTTTGCTAAATGTTCTGATTGCAGAAGATAATATGCAGATAAGTGTTCATCTGGCAAATATAATTAATACCAAAACAGTTAGATGTGTTGGAATTTTGAATGAAGGAACTAAAGTGTATCAACAAGTTAAAGAATTGAAGCCAGATGTATTAATACTTGATCTGAAAATGCCAGGTAAAAATGGACTTGAAATATTAGATGAGATTCAAGCAGACAGGAAGATAAAAACAAAAGTATTTATATATTCAGGAGAAATGGAATATATAAGTTTGGCTAGAGAATACAAATGTGTTGATAGGTTCTTTTCAAAATTAACACCAGCTGAAGAAATATCAAGAATTTTAGAATCATTAGTAGAAGAAATATCAAATAAAAATACAGAAGATAAAATAATAGATATACTTTTTAAATTAGGTTTTACATATTCTTTAAAAGGAACAAAACTTATTAATGATTGTATACTGTATTCTATTGTAGAAAACGAAGACAATATAAAGAACATTTATGCAGAGATAGCAAGACAAAATGGTGAAAATATGTATACAATTAAATCGGATATTAATACTGCAATTAAGAAAATGTGGAAGTATACAGATAAAGCAAGAACAAGAAAAATATTAAGGTTAGGAGAAACTGAAAAGCCAAGCAATAAAAGTGTTATATCTATGGTAAAATATTATATTGTTAATTAAAAAAACAAAACAAGAACTTTATGATATTATATTAGTTCTTGTTTTTAAATTTCGAATTAAAAAAAATTATAGAAATATCGTCTTGAAATTTATTAATTATTTCAAGCTTCTTTTTTTGTTTTTTAGATCCCTGAACATTCTTATATTGTTTTACTTTTCTCATTGCTATCACCTTAGTAGTCATTATAAGAAGTATATCTTCAAAAGTAATGAAAAGATTAATAAGACTTAATATAATACAAAAAAAATTAAAATTGAAAAAGAAAGTTCAAAAAAGATTAAAAAAGATTAATTGTGATAAACGAATTGATTGAAAAAATAATAGAATTATTAATTGATTTGTGATATGATAGTAAAAGCCAAATAGTAATTTATCGCTATCATTAAGTTTTAAAAAGAAAGGTAAATTGGTGGTATTTATGAAAAAAGGATTAAAGATTATAAGTAGTGTACTAGGAATTGTAATTATTTTAGGTTTAATATTTCTTATAGTTGATTATAATAGAGTAAAAAATAATGAAAGACCAATATTTTGTATTAAAAATCCAGCAGGAACTATACTTGATGGTGGAACGGTTGAATTTTTTGGATTAGGATATAAAGTTATAGATTTTCATACCTTAGCTGGATTTGATGATATAAAAATAGGTTCATGGTTTATGGAGTATAATGATTTTAATGAAGAAATACAAAAATATGAAAAAGAATTTGAAGAAGAATTAAATAAAAATAAGGAATATGTAATTAATTTATTTGAGTTAAAAGAAATATCAAGTATAACAATAGATACTTTAGCTCAATATGATAATGAAAAAGAGTTCAACGATGAAGAATCAATAGAAGAAATTTATGAGGTTTTTGCAGATAAAAAAACTCATATAGAAAGTGTAAATGATATTCCAGTTAACCCTGATATATTATATTTTGTCAAATTTAAAAATGATTCTGGAAATTACAAATCAGCTTATATTTATAAAAAAGACAATCAATATTATATTGAGCAACCTTATAATGGTATTTATCAGGTAACTGAAGATGAATATACTAGGATAGAGAAAGTTGTTAAGTAACAATACAAATTACAATTTTGAAAGGAGCAAAAATGAAAACAAAAATTATAAACGATATAGCAATAGTAAAAAGCAATGAAATTATAATAAAAGATGTTCAATCAGCAATAGATTTTATTATGACTATAAAATATGAAACAAACTGTAATAAAATAGCTTTGAATAAAGAGGCAATAGTAGAAGATTTCTTTATATTAAGTAAAGGATTAGCAGGAGAAATTTTACAAAAGTTCATAAATTATCAAACAAAATTTGCTATATATGGGGATTATTCAAAATATACAAGCAAACCATTAAAAGATTTCATATATGAAAGTAATAATGGTAAAGATATATTTTTTGTAGAGAATGAAAATGAAGCAATAAAAATGTTAAGTAAGTAGAAAGAAAAATTACATTTATCGTTGTAATCAAGATATATATAAATGTTAATATGCATTGCTTGTAGCAACGGAAGGTTTAGCATATAATCCTTTGTAAAGGAGGTAACTATTATGTTAAAAGATAATATTAAGTCTATTAGAAAATCAAAAGGACTTTCACAAGAAGAATTGGCTATTAAATTAAATGTAGTTAGACAAACAATTTCAAAATGGGAACAAGGTTTATCTGTTCCTGACTCTGAATTATTAGTTTCATTATCTGATGTTTTGAATACACCAGTTAGCACATTACTTGGAGAAAATATTGCAGAACAAAAAGGAGATTCATTAAAAGAAATAGCTGAAAAATTAGAAATAATAAATTTACAACTAGCACAAAGAAAAGAAACTAAACGAAAAATTTGGCAATGGATATTTATATCAATATGCGTAATCTTGATTGTTAGTTTTATTGTCCTAGCAACATTAGGAAATACCTATATGGAATGGAATTATAATGATCCAGAATTAGCAGTATTAGGAGTTGGAGTTCATACTTTTATATGGCTTTTTGTAAGAATAGCACCAATAATTTTTATATGTTCAATTATAGGAATTTGTTTAACAAGAAAGAAACAATAAATTATATGTATAGATTAGTTTGAAACATAACTAATCTAAATTTTATTTAACTATTTAGAAAAAAATCGAAATAGTCATTGACTTTTAATCTGCAAAATGTTACAATCTATTTAGATATATATCGAAATACTATAAGTGAGGTGATTAGTTTGGGAATGTCAGAAACATTAAAAGCAATTAGTGATCCTGTAAGAAGAGAAATACTAGAATTATTAAAAGATGGCAGAAAAACAGCAGGAGAAATATCAAATAGTTTTAATTTAACAGGAGCAACCGTATCATATCATTTATCAAACTTAAAAAAAGCAAATCTAATAACTGAAACAAAACAAAAGAATTATATATTTTATGAGTTGAATAGTTCTGTATTTGAAGATGTTTTAGTATGGATTTATAATTTGGGAGGAAATAAATATGGAAAAGAAAGATAGAAAAACATTAATTTTAACTATAATTGTATGTTTATTGCCAATATTATTAGGTATTGTTTTATATAATAAATTACCAGAGCAAATGCCAATTCACTTCAAGCCAGGAGATGTGCCTGATAATTATGCACCAAAGAATTTTGCTTTATTTGTAATACCATTAATTATGGCTATTCTTCAAACAATATGTATGCTTAGTACAATGAATAAATTAAAAAACAAGGAAAAACCTATAATTGCAAAAATAATGGAATGGTTTATTCCTATTATCTCAGTATTGATTTATATAATTATGATACAAGTACCTCTAGGTAGTACTGTTTATGTTGGAAAAAGTATATGCTTAATTTTAGGAATAGCGTTTATTATTATAGGAAATTATCTTCCTAAAATGAACTATGATACTGCTAAGGGTGTATTTCATCCAACTCCTAGTAATGAAAAAATATATAGAAAAATGAGCAGAATTATGGGATATGGTTTTATTGGTTTAGGAATAATTTTATTAATACAAATTATATGGGTATAATACAAATTACAACAAATAAGGCTAATAATAAATTAAAAACATATATTTATTAATAAGATGAAAAAAATTGTGAAAGTTTTGTGAATTTTAGCACTCTACTATTGACATTGCTAAAAATAGTGATATTATATAGTTATAAAAAATAAAAGATATCTTTTAATAATTAAATATGTGCTACCTACAAGGGTGTCAACACATACAAGTGAAAGGAAGTAGATTGATATGATGATGATACCAAGAAGAAAAAATGAATTTGATTTATTAGGAGAAATGTTTGCAGATCCATTCTTTACCGAACATGAAAGCAAAATAATGAAAACAGATATTGAGGAAAAAAAGGACAAATACTTAATTGATATTGAATTACCAGGATATCAAAAAGAAAATATCAAGATGGAAGTAGAAGATGGATACTTAACAGTACATGCAGAAATTAATTCTGATAATGAAGAAAAAGAGAAAGGTAAATTTGTAAGAAGAGAAAGATATTCAGGTTCATGTTCAAGAAGTTTCTATGTAGGGACAGAAGTAAAAAGCGAAGAAATAAAAGCATCTTTCAAAAACGGAATATTAAAAATAGAAGTACCAAAAAAAGAAGAAAAGAAAGAATTACCTGAAAAGAAATATATACAAATTGAAGATTAACATTAAAAAGTTAGATATTTATTTGAAAAATATCTAACTTTTTTGCTATAATCCTCCCTACAACTTACAATATATAGGGTAGATAATAAGTTGAAATTATCTACCTTTTATTATATAATGCTAACAAAAGATAGTAATTTTTTGTTATGATTGGAGGAAAAATTTATGACAGAAAAAGAAAAAATGTTAAATGGAGAATTGTATGATTCAAGCGATAAACAATTAGTAGATGAATTAATAAAAGCTAAAAAACTTTGTAATCAATATAATAAGTTAGATGTTGAAGATATAGAAAAAGGAAATGAAATCATAAAGAAACTTTTTTCAAAAACTGGAAATGAATTTATGATAATGCCAAACTTTTATTGTGATTATGGATTTAATATAAAAATTGGAGAAAAGTTTTATTCAAATCATAATTTAGTAATATTAGATGCTAATAAAGTGACTTTTGGAAATAATGTTCAAATTGGACCAAATTGTGGGTTTTACACATCAGGACATCCAATAGATAAAGAAACAAGAAGAAAACTAGAATTTGCAAAACCAATAACAATAGGAAATGATGTATGGATTGGTGGAAATGTATGTGTTATGCCTGGTGTTACAATAGGAGATAATACTGTGATAGGTGCAGGAAGCGTTGTTACAAAAGACATTCCATCAAATGTAGTAGCAGTAGGAAATCCTTGTAAAGTCATAAAAGAACTTTAGCGACAACTTACAATATGTAGGGTAGGTAATTAGTTGAAATGATCTATCTTTTATTATATAATGCAACAAAAGATTGTAGGTTATTACTAAAATAATTATTATATAATTGAGGTAGAAGGGAAAATAGTAATGTTTGAAACAATATATGTAAATTTTATGCTACTGGTAGTGCTACCATTAATTCTGTTTATGATATATGTAGGACCATTTATTTTGATTTTTTCGAGTATAATATTTGTATTAACGAGAAAATCAATAGATATAATTTCGAAAATTTTGATAGTTATAATTATTTTACTTATCACTTTTTTATTATTTGTAACATTAATAAAATTTGTTGATAAACCAAGTGAATATTATTCTAAAATGCAACAAATAAATGATAGCAAAAGTATTATAGGTTTGTCAAAAGAAGAAGTTGAAAACAAATTAGGAAAACCAGGAAAAACAAAAAAATCAGAAAATATCTATTTATATGATGCAGGAACTTTATTTAGAGATGTTACATTTGTAAATCATTATGATTTATGGGCAAAAACTTATTATTATGCATTATTTGTTTATTTTGATGAAAATGACATTGTAGAATCAACCAGCCTTAAAAAATCATTAGAATTTTATGTACCATAATATAAAAAATTGGAAATAAAATTTGAAAAATTAAATTATAGACAATATGGTGTTTTAGATACAAAAATAAAACTGATACGAGAAAGCAAATTACAGGTATACTGTTAGATGTAAATAAATGAGTTTACATCTAATTTTTTT
>CANOGC010000002.1 GCA_947565445.1 uncultured Clostridium sp.
TGTGTACTTTGCTGCGTAGCCACCAATGCCTAAGGGCATGATGCCGTAGTCGTCGTTTGCCTGTGGGGCAACTTCAGGAACTTCTACATCTAATGGCTCTGTGGTCTCTGCCGCTACTACAGGTTGCTGCCGATCTGTGGGTTCTGCTGCAAGAACGTTTACGTTCATAAGCATAACCATAATTAATGTTAACAAAGTTACAAGACTAAACCTATTTTTTTTCATCTCTTTTCCTCCTTAGGAAAAATTGAAACAAGGGTTGACGAGTTACTTTTGGTTTGCTGTGCTTCATATTCTTCTATGATAAAGGGCATTGATAGTTCACCCTTATCATCGAAAACTTTTACACATCTTTTTGGATGTATTTAATTTACATAATTAGTTTACAGTAAAGCAACACTGCACTCCTTAAAAGTGGAAAAAAGTGGAAAAACCAACTGAATTTGCTATTTTTGTAAAAATTAGAAAAAAAATAAAAAAAATTTAAAAAATTTGTAACAAAATGTTAGTATAAGGACTCATATAATGTGGGGGGAAGTTTAGGGCATAATAGTAAAAAAATTTGACAAAGGAGTTGATAAACATGAATCGATTAGCGATTCTGGAAAATGATTTAGAATTTACAAGAAAATTACTAAATAACATTATGAGCAAGAATAAAAAGTTACAAACAATAAACATCTCAGTAAATTTAGAAGAAATTAAAGAAACATTAGATCTATTAGGTAAAAGAGATATCTTATTATTAGATGCAGACACACTAGCAAACGATATAGATGAACTAATATCTATATTAGATAAAAAAGAAAAAGATACACCATATGTAGTTTGTATTACTAATGATATTAAAAGATGTGAACAATTAAAAGATTATACGTATGATATCATAAAAAATACAAATTCATTTATTAAAATAGCAAATGTCATAAATCAAATTACATATTTAGCAGATCAGCAGTTTTATGAAAGGCTAATAAAAGAAGAACTAAATAACTTTGAAATGAATATAACAACATTTGGATATGACTACATAGTAGAAGGAATTATACTTTTACTAGAAGATGATAAATTAATAAAAAATTTGCAAAATGGATTATACCAGACTCTAGCTACAAAACATGACTTACCTAGAAACTACAACATAAAATGGGCAGTTGAAAAATGTATAAAAGCAACAGTTCGATATACAAATTTTGAAATTATAAAAGAATACTTTCATGTAGAAACTGCAGAAAAGGTAACCCCTAAACTATTTATTAGTATGTTAGTAGAAAATATAAAAAATAGAATAGTGCAAGAACTAGAGGCATAAATTAAATAAAAAAACGGCTTACCCCTATACAAATTAATAAAACACCAGATAATGTACTCCATATATTTTCTGGAATGTTGGAAATAGCAAATATTTTATTCCCTAATATTCTACCAACAGACAAAAAAACAAGTTGGAAAGAGGCAACTAAAACTGGGAACAAAAAAGAACTATATCCAATCATACTACTACAAATACCAATACATAAGGAATCAATAGAAAGGCATATTCCTAAATAGATAGACTCTTTCCAATCAATACCTTTGGAATGGTCTAAATCAGAAGAAATTGGATTACGAATAATTTGAATAGTGATTCCTAAAAAACGAATCATAAACTTATATACAGTAGGAGAAGAAGTATTATTTAATGTTTCTTCTCCTTCATCTTTTTTTGTAGGAAACCCATATAATGATTTGTAAGTGGCAGAGCCACTAACACAATCATTTGTATTAAGAGCTTGGTAAATAATCCATAGACCCATTAAAATTAAAAAACAAGAACCAATCCACTTAGTAAAACTTTCAGAAAACACATTACTTAAACAAGCACCAAGATTAATAGATAAACTAGTTACCAAAATAGAAATAGCAAATAAAATAACCTTAGCAGTTCTAAAAATTTTAGTATTTCTAATACCATATGTAATACCAATACCAAAAGAATCAATACTAACAGAAAGAGCTAAAACCAAATAAGTAATAAACATAAATCCCACCTCATTTACATAATATGAAAGAACAATACAATAAGTGAATAAAAATTTTGCTGAAATTTGACGAAATTTTTTTCTTGCAAAATAGTAAAAAAGATGTATAATATATAAGAATTAAGTCTAAAAATATTAAAATTCAAAACTTCAGTGTAAAATCAGAAACAATCAAATTCTTAAAAAATCAAAAACGAAATAGAATAAAGAAGAAAAGTAACTAAGTTAATTTTATTTATCATAAAATTTTCGTACAAGCATATAAATTAAAAACAACAATACAAACAAAGGAGAGGATTTTATGTGGCATACATTAAATGCTTATGAAGTTGCAAGAAACCTAAGGACAAATATTAATATGGGGCTAAATGGACAAGAAGTAAAAAATAGACTTGAAAAGGAAGGATTAAATAAGCTAAAGGAGAAGAAAAAAGAAAATATTATTATTAAATTTATAAAACAATTTAATGATTTTATGATTATAATCTTAATTCTAGCCTCTATAATATCTGCAGTTACAGCCTATGTACAAGGCGAAAATGACTATATGGATTCCATCATAATTATAGCAATAGTTGTATTTAATGCTATTATGGGACTAGTTCAAGAAGCTAAAGCTGAAAAATCTTTAGAAGCACTAAAGAAAATGTCGGCACCGCTTGCTAAAGTAAAAAGAGATGGAAAAATTATAACAATAGCAAGTGAGGAATTAGTTAGAGGAGATATAGTTATATTAGAAGCAGGAAACTATGTACCAGCAGACTGCAGATTAATTAATAGTTTTCAGCTAAAAGTAGAAGAATCAGCACTTACAGGAGAAAACTTACCAGTTACAAAAGAGGCAGATGTAATCTTACAAAACAATGTAGCACTTGCAGATAAAGTAAATATGGTATTTTCTACAACCACTGTTGTAAATGGACATGCAGAAGCCATAGTAGTAGAAACTGGTATGAATACAAGTGTTGGAAAAATTGCAAACATGATTTTAAATGATGAAGCACCACAAACACCAATTCAAAAGAAATTAGCCGATGTAGGAAAAAGCCTAGGAATCATTTGTTTAATAATATGTTTTGCGATTTTCGTTATAGGGATTATGAAAAATATTCCAATAGGAGAAATGTTTATGACATCAGTTGGGCTTGCAGTTGCTGCAATTCCAGAAGGACTTCCTGCAATTGTAACTATCATGCTATCTATTGGAGTTACAAAAATGGCAAAAAACAATGCAATAATTAGAAAATTACCAGCAGTAGAAACTTTAGGAAGTAGTAGCGTAATCTGTTCAGACAAAACAGGAACACTAACACAAAATAAAATGAAAGTAGTAGATGTTAGAGATATAAATGGAAAAGTTGTACTAGAAAATGAATATAAATATCTATTAGGATTAAGTTCTATGTGTACAGACTGTGTAGTAGAAAATGAAGGAGGAAAACTAGTAGCATCTGGAGAAGCAACAGAAAATGCAATAGTAAATGAAGCATTACGAATAGGTGCAAATAAAGAAGAAATAGAAATACAGTATCCAAGGATTAATGAAATTCCATTTGATTCAGAAAGAAAATTAATGACAACAATACATGAATATAATGGGAGTTACCGTGTAATTACAAAAGGAGCACCAGATGTTTTACTAAAAAGGTGTATAAACTATTACTATAACGGAAAAGAAGATATATTTACAAATACTTTAAAAGATAAAGTAAATACACAAAATGAGCAAATGGCAAAAAATGCTTTAAGAGTACTTGCAGTAGCATATAGAGATTTCGAAACATTGCCAAATAATATAGCATCTGAAATAATAGAACAAAACCTTACATTTATGGGGCTTATAGGAATGATAGATCCACCAAGAGAAGGTGTAAAAGAAGCAGTAGCAGAGTGCAAAAAAGCAGGAATAAAAACAGTTATGATTACAGGAGATCATATTATAACAGCAAGTGCTATTGCAAAAGAACTAGGAATTTTAAAACCACATGACATGATAGCTACTGGAAATGATTTAGATAAAATATCAGATGAAGAATTAAACAAAAACATAATGAGATATTCTGTTTTTGCAAGAGTATCACCAGAACATAAAGTACGTATAGTAAAGGCATATAAAAGTACAGGAGCAGTAGTTGCAATGACAGGAGATGGTGTAAATGATGCGCCTGCACTAAAAAATGCAGATATTGGAATAGCTATGGGAAAGAATGGAACTGATGTTGCAAAAAATGCATCAGATATGATTTTAACAGATGATAATTTTGTTACAATAGTAAAAGCAGTAAAACAAGGAAGAAATATATTTGATAATATAAAAAAAGCAGTACATTTCTTAATTTCTACAAATGTAGGAGAAATAGTAACTATATTTATGGGATTACTATTAGGATTAGAATCACCACTACTTGCAATTCAATTATTATGGGTAAATTTAGTAACAGATTCTATTCCAGCAATTGCATTAGGATTAGAAAAAGCGGATAAAGACATTATGAACAAAAAGCCACAAGATAGTAAAAAGGGGTTATTTTCAGGTGGTTTGTGGGGAAAAATATTTGTAGAAGGAACAATGATAGGAGTGCTTACACTTTTTGCATTTAGTATAGGAAACCATTTATATGGAATAGAAGTAGCAAGAACAATGGCATTTTTATCATTAGGATTATTAGAGCTAGTACATAGTTTTAACATAAAGAGTGAAGAATCAATATTTAAAATAGGCTTATTTGAAAATAAATATTTAGTAGGTGCATTTATACTAGGTGCAATATTGCAAATAGGAGTAGTATGTATACCAGGGCTTTGTAATGTATTTAATTTAGTGCCATTAGATACAAAAGCGTGGTTGTATGTAGCAGGAATTTCTATTTTACCACTTATTATTATGGAAATCCAAAAGAAATGGAATGAATTTAAATTTGGTAAAATCGTCTACGGATATAAGGATAGAGTAGATTATTAATGTGATAGTATAAAGAAGAAGTAGTAATATAAAATTAAAAATTCCGTTCTCCAAGGCGTTTTAGTATAATTGGTTTTAACAACACAGATACACACTATACTTTGAGAAAAAGAAATATGACGCCTTTGGCTAACAGGTCGAACTCGTTTTTAATTTTATATTACTACTTCTTCATGCTAAATAGCCCAATATTACAAAAACAATTAAAAGGTATTGAAAAAATATGATAAATACAATAAAATAAATGTACAATAAAAGGGGGAGGATTATGAAAAAAGTATATAATAGAATACTACTTAGTGTAATTGTATTTATAGGCATTATTTTAATATCTAATACATCAAAAGCAGGAGAATTAAGGCTTAAGAACTTAGATTACAAAGTGCAACTAAATTCAGATGGAACAGCAGACGTAACTGAAAATTGGAGAATTTATATAGAGGATACAAATACTCTATTTAAGACATTTGAAATAGACAGTAGCAAATATAAAGAAATTACAAATGTAAAGGTAAAAGAAATAAAAAGTTCTGGAAATGTAGATTTCACAAAAATAAATGTAGAAAAATATCATGTAGATAAAAATTGTTTTTATGCATTAAGAAATAGTAAAGGCAAGTTTGAAATTGCTTGGGGTGTACATGCGGAAGATGTAACAAGAACATATGAAATTAGCTATAAAATTGTAGATGCAGTTAAAAATTATGCAGACTGTTCAGAATTTTACTGGCAGTTTGTAAGTACAGAATCAGAAATTCCAGCAAGTCATGTGACTGGAACTATCATACTTCCATATAATGTTTCAAACAAAGAAGATTTAAAAACATGGGCACATGGTCCACTAAATGGAAATATAAAAATTGATTCAGAAAAACAAGTTAGTTTTGAAGTTGAAGATTTTAGTGCAAATACTATGCTAGAAGCAAGAGTAGTAACACCCAATTACATCTTTGCAAATAATCAAAATAAGAAAAACGAAAACAAGTTAGAAAGTATTTTGAGTCAAGAGCAAAAATGGGCAGATGAAGCAAATAGAAAAAGAGAAACCTTAAGAAAAAGACAAGAAATGATTGAAACTGCAATTAAAATATTTTTTATTGTTTCAAACATAATTGGAGTTTTCCTTACAGTTGTTATTATTAAAAAAATTATTAAGTATCATAAAGAACTAAAAGAACATCCAGTATTACAACCAGAAATGAAGTTAGATTACTTTAGAGATATACCAGATGAAAAATCTACACCGGCAAATGCAGGGTTTTTATATTATTTTAAAAGCACAGGCTTACAATATAATATGAGTAAAGTAATATCTGCTACAATGTTAGATTTATGCTTAAAAGGATATTTAAGTTTTGAAGAAGTAGTGGGAAAAAAGGACCAAATTAGAGTTACTTTAAAACAAAAAGATATATCAAGCCTTACAAAAGATGAACAAACAATATATGAATTATTAGAAAAAGTAGCAAACAATGAGACAAAATCTTTTACAATGAAAGAATTTGAAAAATATGCAAGAAATCATTCAAGTAGTGTATTAAGTAAAATTAATAAAATAGAAGAACAAGTAAAAAAACAGCAAGAAGAAAAGAAGAACTATGATAAGCAAGCTATTAAAACATATAGTATTTGGCTAGCAAAGGGAGTAGGATATTTAGTTTTAAGTATATTTAGTCTAATATTTATGCAAATATTAGTAATACCAGCATTTATAGCCTCTATATATAGTTTTAAAGTCGGATCAAGATACAACCAACTAACACAAAAACGGAGTAAATGAAAAAGAACAATGGATGGGACTAAAACGATATATGTCAGAATTTTCATTAATGAAAGAAAAAGAAGTACCAGAGTTAGTACTATGGGAAAAATACCTAGTATATGCAACAGTTTTTGGAATTAGTGAAAAAGTATTAAAACAACTAAAAATAGTATATCCACAAATATCAGATGAAGAGTACATGGCAAATGGCTATACATACTTATACTTAGTAAATTCTAGAAGCTTTGGAACTTCATTTATATCTACCTTAAATACATCTGTTGGAACATCATATTCGGCACTTACAAATTACTCATCTGGTTCAGGTTCTGGAGGAGGATTTTCTTCTGGTGGAGGCTTTGGAGGAGGCGGAGGCCGGAATGGGAGGAAGATAAACATGATACGAAGTATGCTAAGTTTAGGTTAAATGCGTAGGGGCGATTATCAATCGCCCGTGCGCCATGCTCCTTTTCCTATAGTTTTTTTATCTTAGTTCTACAACAGTTACACCCATTTCGCCTTCACCAAAAGTACCTAAACGAAAACTTTTTACATGTGAATTTGTTTTTAAAAAATTATGAATGCCTTTCATAAGAGCACCAGTTCCTTTTCCATGTACAATACGTACATTATTCAGCTTTGCAAGTGCACAATCATCTAAATATTTATCAACTATAAAAACAGCTTCATCTACGTTATAACCAATCACGTTAATTTCAGAAGTAGCAGTCTTAGCTTTATTTGTTTTATAATTAGAAGAACCAGTAAAAGTTTTTTCTTTAGCAAAAATAATTTTTGTAATACTAGAAATAGGTAGCATTAGTTTTGCACTACCAATCTGAACTTGTACTTGGTTAGACTTATTTGGGGTACTTAAAATACATCCTTGTTGGTTTAAATGACTAATATAAACAGTAGCTCCAACTTTTATATCTTCTTTTTCTACAGAAGATACCGATTCTTTAGTATCTATAGTATTAGTAGAAGTTTCTTTTAAACTTTCATTTAATTTATTGCGGATTTGGTTTAAATCCTTTATAGAATTAGAACTGGCACTTTCATATATTTCATTCATTTTAGAAATATAGTAACTTGCTTCATCTTTTGCATCAAGCAAAATTTTTCTTGCTTCTTGTTTTGCTTTATCAATATATGAATTTTGTGTTTCCTTAAGAGATTTTTCCCTTTCTTCTAGTGACTTGCGAAGTACACTAATTTGGTTTGAATTTTTTTGTATTTGTTCTTTTTCATTTTCAATCCACAATTTATCATCATATATGTTTTTTAATAATTCTTCAATATGAATTTGATCAGCATCTAAGAAAGATTCTGCTCTTTTTATAATATTATCATCTAAACCTAATTTTTTACTAATAGCAAATGCATTACTTCTTCCGAGGGATACCAATTAGTAACTTATAAGTAGGCTTTAAAGTTTCAATATCAAATCCTACACTTGCATTTTCAAAACCATCAGAAATAAGTGCATAGTTTTTTAATTCTGAATAATGTGAAGTAGAAATAGTAAGACAACCTTTATTTTTTAAAGTCTCCAAAATACTAATTGCTAAACTACTTCCTTCTATAGGGTCTGTTCCAGAACCTAATTCATCTAAAAGAACAAGACTTTCAGATGTGCAATTATTTAGGATTTGTACAATATTACGCATGTGAGAAGAAAAAGTACTTAGTGATTCTATAATACTTTGTTCATCACCAATATCGGCATAAATATTATCAAAAATGCAAATACTACTTTCATCTTTTGCAGGAATAAATAAACCACTACAAGCCATTAAAGAAAGTAAGCCAATAGTTTTTAATGTAACAGTTTTTCCGCCAGTATTAGGACCTGTAATAATAAGAGATGAAAAATCTTGTCCAAGTTCAATATTAATAGGAACTACTACATCACTAGAAATAAGAGGATGACGAGCATCTATTAGTGAAATTTGTTTGTTATCATTAATATTAGGGAATATTCCATTTAATTCAAGCCCATATTTTGCTTTTGCAAAAATAAAATCAATAGTACAAATTGTTGTATAATCTTGTTTTAGTTCATTAACATATGGTGCAAATAAAGAAGAAATATAAGATAAAATTCTTTCTATTTCAATTGTTTCTTCTGATTGCAAAACATGTAAATCATTGTTTAAGTCGAATACTACCATAGGTTCAATAAAAACAGTAGAACCGGCTTGCAGAAACATCATGAATAAATCCTTTTACAAAACTTCTATATTCATCTTTAATTGGTACAACATAGCGGTTATTTCTAATAGTAATAACATTTTCTTGAATATATTTAGAATAAGCAGAAGAATGTATAAAACCATTTAACTTGTCCTTAATAGTATCTTCTAATTTTCTTTTTTCTTTACGAATAGAAGATAGCTTTGTTGAAGCAGAATCTGAAATAGTATTTTCGTCTAAAATAGAATTTTCGACAGTTTTTATAATAGAAGGGTTTGTGTATAACTTAGAAAAGTAAGAGTCACTAATAGGAAATTTAGTTATATCACGATCATTATAAAAATAATTTTTTAAATTAGCACTTGTTTTTAAAATTTGGTTTAATTCTAAAATAGATGAAATATTTAGGGAACCATTACTCCCGCAAAATTTTTAATATATAGTCTATATTACCGAATATTTATAAAATAAGGTTCATTTTGTGTAAGTAATAAAGTTGCTTCAGATGTTTCTTGCAATAATTTTAAAACAGTATCTTTATTAGAATTTGGTTTTAAATTATGGCATAATGTTTTACCAAAATCGGTAACACAAAAAATAGAAAGTTTTTCTAAAATGGTAAAATACTCCAATTTTTCAATATATTTTAAATCCATAAAATTCGTCTCCTTTTTTTAATGTTACCATTATACTACAGAAATATTACAATTTGAATACATTTTGTAAAACTTGGAAAAAAGTATTGCAATTAGAAAAAATATATAGTATAAATATTAATAGATTAAGAATAATAATAGTAAAATAATTAGTAAGTGAGGGATTTCAAATGAAAAAATTTAAAAAAGTATGTTTATTAATGGTTGTAATATTTTTATTAGGAGTAACAGTTGTAAATGCAAGTACTATTACTATTGACCCATCAGGAACAACAATAGGTGGAGATAGTAATACAACACCAAAAACAAACACTATACCAACAACTCCAACAACAGGAAATACAAGTAATTATAAAAACACAACCAATACAACAAATTTACCAAAAACAGGTGCAGATGATTATTTAATTATATCAGTAGTTGCAGTTTTAGGTATAGCAGGTGTTTATGCATTTAAGAAAATTCGTGATTACAAAGATATCTAAATAGAAAAATTATTTAAAGTAGAAAGTTGAGGAAAAAGTTTACAAGCTTTTTCCTCACTTTGCATTATAGGAAGATGAATAATTTACCTAATCTTTAAAGAAATACTGAAATTTAATTGAATTTTCAATTAAAAGATGATATAGTATGTAATGATGTAATTTCTAATAATAGAAAAGAATTTTATTGTAAAGTGATTGAAGGAAAGTATAAAAAAATACTAACTGTTGCTTATAAAAGATTAAATAGGTAATAGGGAAAAAGTTTTAGTAACAAAAAGGAAGGAGGTTAACTATGAAAGTATCTATTAATACAATGCAGAAATTATCTAAAGTAAAAAATTCAGTATATGATGATATAAAAATAGAATACTTATACCATTCAAACAAACTTGAAGGAAGTACTTTCAATGTTGAGCAATTAAATATTCTTTTAGAACAAAAAGTAGTAATAGGTGAACATTCTATCGATGATGTACAAGAAACCATTAATTCTTTAGAATTGTTTGACTTTGTAATAAATACTTTAAATGAGCAGTTAACCCCTATGTTACTTAGAGAATATTATTCAATTTTAAAGAAGAATACAAGTGATGCAAATTATGGATTTGCTGGAGTATATAAAAAAATACCAAATAAATTAAGATCAGTAAATATTGAATTATCACAACCATATGAAGTTCTAGAGCAAATTGAAAGGTCATTAGAGAAAAAAATAGAAACTTTAAAAGATATAGCTGATTTTCATCAAAAGTTTGAACATATACATCCTTTTCAAGATGGAAATGGTAGAATAGGAAGATTTATTATGCTAAGGCAGTGTATAGAAAATGAAATTGGCTTAATTGCTATAGATGATGAATATAACAAAGAATATAGGGATGCTTTATATAAAGCACAAACAGCAGAAAATATAGAACCATTAGTTGAGGTTTTAAAAAAGTGTCAAGTAAGGCTTGATGAAAAATTATCAAGTTGTATACCAATAATAAAACAAGTAGAAGAGGAAATGATGAGATAATAGAAAAATATGTAGAAATGAATATTGCACATCCATTTAGAGAAGGAAATGGAAGAAGTACAAGAATATGGCTAGACTTAATTTTAAAAAAGGAGTTAAATGTAGTAGTTGATTGGAGTAAAGTAGATAAAACAGATTACTTACTTGCAATGGAACGTAGCCCTATAAAAGGTACAGAAATAAAAGAACTGTTAAAACAAAGCTTGACGGATAAGGTAAATTATAGGCAAATATATATGAAAGGGATAGACAATAGTTATTTATATGAAGGCTATTTAGGATTTAAAACAGAAGAACTATAAAATTAAAACAAAGGAGAGAATATATGTTTAATTTTTCATTTGATAAAAGATTTCTATATATTATTTTAGGAATTAGTGTATTATGGGGATTAATGGGAATGACAAAATTGGAATGGTTAGGGTTATTATTAACACTTCCAGGAGTTATTGTTGCAATCACTTTTCATGAGTTTGCACATGCATATGCAGCATATAAATTAGGAGATGACACTCCTAGAATGCAAGGTAGGTTAAACTTAAACCCAGCAAGCCATCTAGACCCTATTCGGATTTGTTTTACTTATATTTGCACATATTGGATGGGGAAAACCTGTACAAATTAACCCAAGAAATTTTGATAGAAAATACTCTATGTCAGCAGGAGAAGCAATAGTTTCTGTAGCAGGACCTGCTATGAACTTTGTACTTGCAATTGTATTTACTCTTATTTATGCAATAATTGCTAAATTTGCACCAATGTTTGCACTATCTGAAATTGGATTTTATGTTATGATAATAATAAAATATGCAGCGATTGTAAACGTAGGGCTTGGAGTATTTAATCTAATACCACTTCCACCATTAGATGGTAGCAAAATTTTTAGAAATTTTATGTCATATAAGGTAAAAGAATGGCTAGATAGATATGAACAATATTTTTATATTGCATTTCTAATTTTATGGGTAACAGGGCTTGCAGGAAATATAATATCTCCAATTATTAGTTTTATAACTGATGGATTATTTAAATTAATGGGATTAATATTTAGAGTTACAATGTTTTAATAAAAAAAGGAAAAGAAAATGGGAAAAGATATATATACTTTAGGAATTGAATCAAGTTGTGATGAAACTTCTGTATCTGTTGTAAAAAATGGTAGAGAAGTTCTTTCTAATGTAATTCACTCTCAAATTGATATTCATAAGCAGTTTGGTGGAGTAGTTCCAGAGATTGCATCTAGAAACCATGTAGAAGCAATTTCCACTGTAACAAAAGAAGCACTAAAAGAAGCAAAAATAGATTTTAGTGATATAGATGCAATATGTCCTACTTATGGGCCAGGTCTTGTAGGAGCATTATTAGTAGGTGTTGCATATGCAAAAGCACTTTCATATGCTATTTCAAAACCACTTGTAGGTGTAAACCATATTGAAGGGCATATAGCAGCAAATTATATTACAAACTTAGAGCTAGAACCACCATTTCTATGTTTGGTTATTTCAGGAGGACATACACATCTTATTCATATTAAAGATTACACAGAATTTGAAATACTAGCTCGTACACGTGATGATGCAATAGGTGAGGCATTTGATAAAGTAGCAAGGGTGATAGGATTGGAATACCCAGGAGGGCCTAAAATTGACAAACTTGCAAAAGAAGGTAAGCCTAGTATTGAATTACCACATACATATTTTGAAGATAGTTTAGATTTTAGTTTTAGTGGAATAAAGACAGCAGTTTTAAATTTACATCATAAAAATCCAGAGGTAAATAAAGCAGATTTATGTGCAAGCTTTGAAAGTACTGTAATAGATATGTTACTTACAAATACTAAAAAGGCTTTAAAACAACTAGATGTAAAGAAAATAGCATTAGCAGGAGGAGTTTCCGCAAATTTACACATAAGAAATGCTTTCTTTAAAATGGGTGAAGAAGAGGGAGTAAAGATATATTATCCAGATTTAAAGCTTTGTACAGATAATGCAGCAATGATTGCTTCTGCTGGATACTATAATTTCTTAAAAGGAAACTTTTCAGATTTATCACTAAATGCCATTCCAAATTTGAAAATATAGAAAGGGAGAAATATGGCTATATATGTAATAGCAGATTTACACTTATCTTTTAAATCTCCAAAACCAATGAACATATTTGGAGATAATTGGGATAACCATGAAGAAAAGATAAAAAAAGATTGGGTAAGTAAAGTAAAAGAAGATGATATAGTAGTATTACCAGGCGACTTTTCTTGGGCAATGAGTTTAAGTGATGCATACTTAGACTTTAAGTATCTAAATGAGTTACCAGGAAAGAAAATATTATTAAAGGGAAACCATGACTATTGGTGGACAACAATGAACAAAATGAGAAACTATATAAAAGAAAATAACTTTAATACAATAGACTTCTTATTTAACAATAGTTTTTTTAATGAAGGAATTATACTGACAGGAACTAGGGGGTGGTCATTACACGATTTAGAAGGAGAAGGAAAAATACTAAACCGCGAACTAGGAAGGCTGGAATTATCGCTTAATGAGGGAATAGAAAAATATGGGGAGGATAAGCCAATTTATGTATTTATGCATTATCCACCAATTACAAATTCAGCAATTCTTAATAAATTAGAACTTACATTTATAGAAACTATGAAAAAATATAATGTTAAAAAATGCTTCTATGGACATTTACACAGCCATTCGCATAAAGATGCAATAGAGGGGAATATAGAAGGAATAGAAATTAGACTGATCAGTGCAGATTATTTAGATTTTAAATTAATGAAGATAAATTAGGCGAGCCTAAAAATTTTCTAGCAAAATTATAAGAAAATTAATACTCGCCATAATTAAAAAGAACGGATTAATCCGTTCTTTTCATGCCTCGTCTTTGTTCTATTTATCTGACTTTTTAGATTTTTTATCATCATCTTTAAAAACTTCTTTTATAGCACCTAAGCTACCTAGAGCAGATGTTGCATCAAAAGGAATAAAGACTTTGTTGGCTTCTCCGTCTGCAATTTTTTCTAATGATTCTAAAGATTTTAATTGTACTAATTTATCATTTGGGTCTGCTTTTTTCATTGCACTATAAATCATTTCAACTTCTTTTGCTTTAGCTTCAGCAACTTGTTTAATAGCTTCAGCCTCACCAGTAGCACGTCTTATTTTAGATTCACGGTCAGCCTCAGCTTGTAAAATAGCAGCTTCTTTTTGTCCTTCAGCAATAGTAATAGCAGATTGCCTTTCTCCTTCTGCTTGTAAAATTAAAGCTCTCTTATTACGTTCTGCATTCATTTGTTTCTCCATTGCATCACGTATATCAGCAGGTGGTGTAATATCTTTAATTTCAACACGGTCAACTTTACATCCCCATTGGTCTGTTGCTTCATCTAGTATAACACGTAATTGATCATTAATTGCATCTCTAGAGCTAAATGTTGCATCTAAGTCCATTTTGCCAACAATATCACGAATTGTTGTAATAGCTAAGTATTCAATACCTTTCTTTAAACTTTGGATTTCATATACTGCTTTTGCAGGGTCTGTAATTTTATAGAACACAACAGTATCTATTGTGATAGTAACATTATCTTTTGTAATAACTCCTTGAGGTGGAATATCCATTGTTTGTTGTTTTAAGCTAACAACACTTCTGACGTGGTCAATAAATGGTACAATAATAGTAAGACCAGCGTCTGCTATTTTGTGATATTTACCAAGTCTTTCAATAATGTACACCTCAGCTTGTTTAACGATTTTAATTGATTTAAATGCTATAATTAATATAATGACTAATAGTATAAGTAAAAATACCATAATAAATCCTCCTTTTATATTATATATAAATATTAAAAACTATTTTAAAATAGGTTCTTCTATAGGTTCTACAATAGCTTTTACACCATCAATTTCTTTTATAATAACTTCAGTTCCTTCTAAAATAGGGGAACTTGATTTTGCTGTCCAAATTTCACTACCAACTTTTACTTGCCCAATTCCTTTTTTAGAATTAATTTCTCTTGTTACAATTCCAGTTTTACCAATAACTGAATAAGCATTTGTTTGAACTTTATCATTACGTGAAAGTTTTTTTACAAGTGGCTTTGTTAAGAATAATAGTAAAGTAGAGCTAATTACAAATACTGATGTTTGAATAATAGTATTATCTGTAAAAAGACTAACAATTGCAGTAAGTAATGCTCCAATGCCAAACCAAAATACTAAAAAACCAACTGTTATCATTTCTAATACAAAAAACATACCAGAAATAATTAACCAAACCTGCCACATAAAAATCCCTCCTTTAAAACCTACATTACAATTATACTACAAAATATGGAAAAAAGAAATAGTTTTGTAATATTTTTGGCAGAATGAAAATTGTAATATTAATTGCACGTTTTTTTATTAAAAAATTAAAAATCATTAAAATTTAGTTTTTACGCTACTTTTTCTTCTTGATAATATTCCTCAGATGTCTTAAATTTCAATATCTTTCGTGGATAATTATTTATCCATTTTTCTATCCTTTTTACTTCTTCTTTCGTTATATTCTTAAAACTTGTTCCTTTTGGTAAAAATCTTCTTATCATTTTATTTATATTTTCGTTTGTTCCTCTTTGCCACGAACAGTAAGCATCTGCAAAATATTGACTTGTTCTTGCTTTTTTACTTCCTGTATATGATTTCTCTATTACCTTCCAATTTCTAAATTCTGACCCATTGTCTGTTGTTATTGTTTTAAAGGTTTCTCTAAATTTTACTACTCCTAATCGTCTTTCTATTCTATCTAATGCTTTTCCTACATTTTCTGCCGATTTATCTGGTATTAATTCTATTATTTCTTTTCTTGTCTTTCTTTCACTTAATACTAGTAAATATGGTTCTTTTTGTCCTTTTAATCCTTCTACTAAATCCATCTCCCAATGTCCTATTTCTTCTCTTGTTTTTATTTCTTCTGGTCTATCATGTATTGTTTTTCCTTCTTTATTTGGTTTTAAAAACTCTGATTCTTCCTTTTTAATCTTTTCTTTTTTCTTATATTTTCCACATGTTAGGTCTTTTCTTTCTACTTCTAATATTTCTTTATCTATATAGTTATATATCGTCTTAAAACACAATGTCGTTTTAAATTTTGATTGCTTTATTTTATATTCCACTACTTCTGGCGAACTTTTTTCTTCTTTTATTTCTTTCTCAATAAAATTCGCTAGCTTCATATCATTTCCTATTTTTAAATTTGTTCCTTTTGCTGTTTCATTTTCTTCATTCCTTCTTTGTGCTACTTCTGCACAATATTTCCATACTGGTAGATATGATGTTTCTAATTCTACTAATCCTAATTTTATATCCCTACTTATTGTTGTTCTATGTTTTCCTAATATATCGCCTATTTCTGTATAGTTTAAATGTTGATCATTATACAATGTTTCAATTTTTATTCTTTCTTTGTACGTTAATTGTTTAAATTCTCTTTTATTTGTGATATACTGTTCTTGACACATAATTAAAAACCTCCAATGTTTAGTATCGCAACTAACATTTTATTTGATTTTTAATTATGTGTCTATACTTTTATGTCTACAACGTGCAATTAATATTGCAATTTTCAAATTTTATAAAATTAGAGGAAAAAGTTTAAAATTACTAAATTATGTGTTATACTATAAAGGAATTAGAGGTGATAGATATGCCCAATAATGTGCAAAAAATAATTAATGACTTTTTAAAGAAAGTAGAAGCAGTATTAGGTAGTAGATTAAGAAAAATAATATTGTATGGTTCATATGCAAGAGGAGATTATAATAAAAGTTCAGATATTGATATAATGATTTTAACAGATTTAAATAATGTAGAAATAGAGCAATACAGAAATACTATATCAGATATTGCATTTGACATCGAATTAGAAACAGGTTTTATTATTTCTCCATTAATAAAAAATATTGAAAAGTATAATGATAGAATTGATGTAGTACCTTTTTATATGAATGTTAACAAGGAAGGAGTTATTTTGCATGGATAAGAAAATTACAGTAAATAGTTTTTCAAAATATAGATTAGATAGAGCAAAACAAGAATATCAAGTAGCTAATTTATTATATAGAGAAAACCAACTATTAGCAGCTAACAACAGAGCTTATTACTCAATTTTTTATGCTATAAAAGCAGTATTAGCAATAGAGAAAAAAGACTTTAAAAAACATAAAGACGTAATAGCATATTTTAACAAAGAGTATGTTAGTACAGAAATTTTTCCTAAAAGAATTGGAAGAAAAATTTCTCAAGCAAAAACCATAAGAGAAGATAGCGATTATGATGAAGAATATGAGCCAAGTAGTGAAACAACAGCTTTACAAATTGAAACGGCTAAAGAGTTAATAGAATTAGTAGAGAAATATTTGAATGATTTGCAAAATAAATAGTATAATAAATATATAAGGTAAATTTAAGAGTAAAGTTTGAAGCTTTACTCTTTTATCATACCAACACATTCCACAAAAAAGTAGTACACATACAAATAACAATACCACAAGCAGTAGGAAGAATAAATGATAAAACCGCCCATTTCCAGCTACCAGTTTCCTTTTTTATTGTAAGTAAAGTAGTACTACAAGGGAAATGTAATAAAGTAAATATCATAACATTAATTGCAGTAAGTAAACTCCAACCATTTTGAACTAAAATATTTCCAATCGCATACGTATCATCAAGGTCTACTAAACTACCACTTGCCATATAACTCATAAGAATAATAGGAAGCACAATTTCATTAGCAGGAATACCTAAAATAAAAGCAGTCAAAATATATCCGTCTAATCCCATAAGTTTAGCAAAAGGATCTAAAAAGTTTGCAATATAAGTTAAAATACTAATACCACCAAAACTAATATTAGCAAATAACCAAATAACAATACCAATAGGAGCAGCAACAGCAATGGCTCTTCCAAGAACATATAAAGTTCTATCTAAAAGTGAACGAACAATAACCTTACCAATTTGAGGTTTCCTATAAGGAGGTAATTCCAAAATAAAAGAAGAAGGAAAACCTTTCAAAATAGTTTTAGAAAGTATTTTAGAAATTGCCAAAGTAAGGTAAATACCAAGTAAAATTACTAATAGAACTACTAAAGTAGAAATTAGAGAAGCCCCAAATCCTGCAGAGATACTACCAATAAATATACTTGCAACAGTAATAAGAAAAGGAAACCTACCATTACAAGGAACAAAAGCATTAGTAATAATAGCAATTAAACGTTCGCGAGGAGAATCTATAATTCTACAACCAACAACACCGTGCAGCATTACAACCAAACCCCATGCACATGGTTAGTGCTTGCTTTCCTGTTGAGCAAGCTTTTTTAAAGTAGTTATCTAAATTAAACGCAATTCTAGGCAAATATCCTAAATCCTCTAAAATAGTAAAAAGGGGAAAGAAAATTGCCATAGGTGGTAGCATAACAGAGACTACCCAAGCTACAGTTTGAAACATGCCATCTACTAAAATACCAGTAAGCCATTTTGGTGAATGTATCCATTCGAAAAATATTATTAACTTTCCTTGTACAAAACCAAAAAAGTCAGAGAATAAAGAAGAAGGATAATTTGCCCCTGTAATTGTAAGCCAAAATATAAGTCCTAAAAAAAGTAGCATAATAGGAATACCAAACTTTTTAGAAGTAAGTATCTTATCTATTTTTTGGTCACGATTTAAGCAACTTGCTCTTTCATATGAAATAACATTATCACAAATATCCTCTGCTTTTAAAACAATACTAGAAACAACAGTATCTCTAAAATTTTCTTTATCAATATCATTTTCATTTAAAATATCATTTGCTTCTTTTAGCTTTAACTCTAATTCTTCTTCTAAAAGTGAAATAGAAAAATTCCTTTCAATAGAAGATAAAATACATTCTTCACCATCTAACAATTTTAAACTAACCCATCTAGAAAGAGTTGCTTCATTTTCTGGAAGCATTTTTTCTACATTAGGTTGTAATATGTTAATACACTTTTCAATAATTTCATTATAATTTACAAGATTAGGTTTACAAACAATTTTGTTAGAAGCTACTTTTATAATAGTAGATAGTAGTTTATCTAAAGTTTTCTTTTTCCTTGCAATTGTTCCAACAACAGGAACACCAAGTAAAGAAGAAAGCTTATCTAAGTCTACATTAATATGTTTCTTTTTTGATTCATCTAACAAATTAACACAAACAACAACTTTATTAGTAATTTCTAAAGTTTGAAATACAAGATTCAAATTTTTTTCCATACAAGTAGCATCCAAAATAATAACAGTAGTATCTGGATGACCAAAACATATATAATCTCTCGCGATTTCTTCTTCTTGTGAATTTGACATGATAGAATAAGTACCAGGAATATCTACAAATAGTAGATTTTTTCCATTATGTAAGCAAGTACCACAAGCGTTACTAACAGTTTTTCCGTGGCCAGTTTCCAGTATGTTGATGAAGACCTGTTAAAGCATTAAAAATCGTACTTTTTCCAACATTAGGATTACCTGCCAAGGCAATAGTATAATCACACGATTTTTGTAGTGCAATCATATCATTCTCTAATAAATTTGCTCCACAAGAGCTGGCTGTAAGCCCCATATTATCACTCCTTATATAAAATGTAGGGGCGATTATTAATCGCCCGCATGGCGAAGCTATTTCTATACATTAACTACAATTAAATTAGCATCTTCTTTTCTTAATGCTATTACACTACCACGAATAATAAAAGCAGTAGGATCACCAGATGGACTTTTTAAAATAGGAACAATGGGTGTTCCTTTTACAATTCCTAAATCTAAAAGCCTTCTTCTAATAGCACCTTTACAATTTAAAACTTCTACTTTACCATAAGTTCCAAGTGGTAAATTATCTAAATGTGTTTTAACCATATCATAAGTACCTCCGTAAAACGTAAAATGTGTCTAATATAGTATATAAATAAAACTAATAATTGGTTACTAAATATTGACAATCGACTTATTTCGTCATATGATAAAGAAAAATAAAAAAGAGGTGTGTTTATGAAAAAATGTTTATTATTAGGAAATGGTGGAAGAGAAGCAGTAATTGCAGAATTTATTAGTAAAGGATATTCTTTATATAGTGTATTACCATATGAAAACCCATCTATAGTAGAAGCTATAGAAAAATCTAATGGAAAATATATTGTAGGTTCTCCTTTTGATAAAGAATTAGTTGCAAACTTTATCAAAGAAGAAGAAATTGAAGCATGTGTAGTAAGTAGTGATAATCTATTACAAGATGGATTAATCGATCTTGCTAAAAGTCTTGGTCTAAAAGTATTTGGACCAACAAGCAAAGGTGCTAAAATCGAATGGAGCAAAACATATGCCTTAGATATCGTAAAAGAATTAAGACCAGAAATGGTAATTAAGAATTTCTGTATTCAAAATGAAAATGAATTAGAAGAGGCAATTAAAAACTATAATGATGATGAATTTGTAGTAAAACCAGAAGGTCTAACAGGTGGAAAAGGTGTAAAAGTAGGAGGAATTCATTTTAAAGGAAAAGCCGAAGGATATGAATATGCAAAAACATGCCTAAACGATAGTGGAAAAGTTATCATTCAAGATAAGGTAGAAGGAGAAGAATTCACTGTTATGGCTCTTACAGATGGAGAGCATATAGTAGTAACACCAATTACATTTGATTATCCATATCGTTATGAAAATGATAAAGGCCCTGGAACTGGTGGTATGGGATGCATGAGTTTTGCAAATGGTCTATTACCATTTTTAGATAAATCAGATGTGGAAAAATGTGCTAGCCTAATAAAAGATACAATTAACTACATAAATAAAGATTCTAAAGAATTTACAGGAGTTATTTATGGTGGATTTTTCAAATGTAAAGATGGAATTAGATTTATAGAATTTAATGCAAGGTTTGGAGATCCAGAAGCAATAAATGTTTTAAATGCATTAGAGACATCGTTTACAGAAGTAATGGAGCATATATTTAATGGAGATTTATCAAACGGAAATTGTAAGTTTTCAGATAATTGTACTTTTACAGTATATATGGTAAGTAAAGAATATGCAGTAAGTAAAGCGAAAGAACCATGTGTATTTAAGCTAGATACAAAAGCTATAAAAGATGCAGGTTTAAAATTATATTTTGCAAATTCAAAACAAGTAGGAGAAGATACATACACATCTGTTAGCACATCAAGGTTATTTGCAATTTCATCAGTAGGAAAAGATTTAGAAGAATTAAAGAAAAAAGTATACAACGTAATAGAAAAGGCAGTAGATAAAAATTTAGATTATAGAAAAGATATTGGGAACATATATGTTCATTAGAAACTATAAAACAACAAAAATCCAGCTAAATAATAGCTGGATTTTTGTTAACTATTGGCCATTTTTTGTAATTCTTCTACTAACTGTATTTTTTCTACCTTTTGTACTTTAGCAGATAGAGTTTCGGCAGTATCAGTAGGTTCTACTTTTACTTTAGTTTGCCTTATAATATTTCCTTTATCATATTCATTATTTACATAGTGTAAAGTAACACCACTATATTCTTCATGAGCATCTATTACTGCCTTATGTACATTCATTCCATGCATACCCTTTCCACCATACTTTGGAAGTAGCGAAGGATGAGTATTAATAATAGTATAATTATCTAACAAATTTTTTCCAATCATTCTTAAAAATCCTGCAAGTAAAATTAGGTCAATTTTATAATCTTTCAATTTTTCAAACAACTCTTCATCTGTTTCGCAAGTTTCCTTACTCTTAATAACATAAGTATCAATTCCTGCATCTTTTGCTCTCTGTAAAGCATATGCATTAGGATTATTAGATACAACAAGAGGTATGCTAGCAGCTAATGTTTTATTTTGTATAGCATCAATTACACTTTGTAAAGTAGTTCCACTTCCGTGAAGCAAAAACAACAATATTATACATAAGACCACTCCTTTTATACTCATATTTAAGGAAATAGTATATAAATATCCACGAACCGTCGCCATTCCCCAATGAAACTGTACAAAATGTGTAAACACATTTTGACGGTTTCTATTGGTCCCCACTTATGGCTCCGAGATTCTTCGTGGGTATTTATATACTATTTCCTTAACAATAATCTAAGTATATCAAAAAGCAAATTTTTTTACAATAGAGACTATACATTTTACAAAAAATCCGATATAATAAAAATAGACGTTAAAATTCGGCAAAATTCTACGTAAAGGAGAATAAATATGTTTCGCAAATTAAAAGAAGAATGTGGAATATTTGGTATATATTCTATGGAAAATGAAGCAGAATTAGCAAGCATCACTTGTGCAGGGCTTTCAAGCTTACAACATAGAGGAGAAGAGGCATGTGGAATTGCAGTAAATAGTGGAGGAGTAGTTTCATATCATAAAGACGTAGGGCTTGTTTCAAGTGTATTTAAACCACATATAGTAGATAGCTTACCAAAAGGAAAAATATCAATTGGGCATGTTCGTTATTCAACAACAGGAGCACCTAAAAAAGAAAATGCACAACCAATTGTTACAAGATATGCAAAAGGAAATTTAAGTATTGTACATAATGGAAACCTTGTAAATGCAATGGATTTAAAAGAAGAACTACAAAATGCAGGAGCCATTTTTAATTCAACAAGTGATACAGAAGTTATAGCATACCTAATTGCAAGAGAAAGGCTAAAGACTCATTCAGTAGAAGAAGCAATTAAAAATGCAGTAAAATACATAAAAGGAGCATACTCATTATTAGTAATGTCATCTAAAAAACTAATTGCTCTAAGAGATCCACAAGGATTTAGACCATTGTGTATGGGTAAACTTGGAGATGATATTGTTTTTGCATCAGAAAGTTGTGCACTAGATACTATTGGTGCAGAATTTGTAAGAGATATTGAACCAGGAGAAATGGTAATTGTAACTGATAATAAAGTAACATCTACATTCTATAGTAATGAAAAAAATGATGGATTATGTATTTTTGAATATATATATTTAGCAAGACCAGATTCAACAATAGATGGATTAAATGTTCATAAATTTAGAAAAGAAGTAGGAAAATACTTAGCTCGTCAAGCACCAGTAGATGCAGATATTGTAGCAGGTGTTCCAGACTCTGGAAATGATGCGGCACTTGGATATTCAAAAGAATCTAAAATACCATATGACATGGTATTTATAAAAAGTAAATACATAGGAAGAACATTTATCCTTCCAACACAAGCACAAAGAAAAGCAAAAGTAGCACTAAAATTAAACCCAATTAAAGAAAATGTAAAAGACAGAAAAATAGTATTAGTAGATGATTCTATTGTTAGAGGAACTACTATTACCAGAATTGTTCAAACATTAAAAAAAGCAGGAGCAAAGGAAGTACATTTACGTATTGCTTCACCTGCATATACAGATATTTGTTATTTTGGAACTGATGTCGCAGACAAAAAGAGTTTAATTGCAAATAATAAAACAGTAGAACAAATAAGACAGGAAATAGGAGCAGACTCACTAGAATATTTGAGCATGGAAAGTTTATTAGAAATTGCAAAAAAATCAAAAAGAGGTGGATTTTGCACAGGATGTTTTACTGGAAAATATCCAATAGATGTGCCAGATGAAATACAAAAAGAAAGATTTGAAAAAATATTTTAAAAAGAGGTAGGTAAAATGAACACAAAATATGTATTTGTAACAGGAGGAGTTGTATCAGGACTTGGAAAAGGAATCACTGCAGCTTCACTTGGAAGATTGCTAAAAAATAGAGGATATAAAGTAACAATCCAAAAGTTTGACCCATATATTAATGTAGATCCAGGGACAATGAGCCCATTTGAACATGGAGAAGTTTTTGTAACAGATGATGGAGCAGAAACAGACTTGGACTTAGGACATTATGAGCGTTTTGTAGACGAAAATTTAACAAAAAATTCTAGTATTACTACTGGAAGAATTTACTCTAATGTAATTGAAAAAGAAAGAAGAGGGGATTACTTAGGAAGAACAGTCCAAGTAATACCTCATATTACAAACGAAATTAAAGAAAACATATATAGTTTTGAAAATGATGATATTGATGTAGTTATTACTGAAATTGGAGGAACTGTAGGAGATATAGAGGGGTTACCTTTCTTAGAGGCGATTCGTCAAATTGGGTTGGAAAAAGAACCAGAAGATGTAGCATATATCCATGTTACTTTATTACCATACATATTTGGCTCAAACGAAATAAAATCTAAACCTACACAACATTCCGTAAAAGAACTACAAAGCTTAGGAATTAAGCCAGATATTCTAGTATGTAGAACAGAAACAGACATACCAGAAAGTGTAAAAGACAAACTAGCTCTATTTTGTAATGTACGTAAAAGCCGTGTTATTCCAAATAAAACAGCAGACAACCTATATGCTGTACCACTAATGCTAGAAGAAGCAGGTCTTGCAAGAGAAATATGTGAAAAACTACATTTAGATAAAAAAGAACCTAATAATAGTGAATGGGAAAAAATGATTGAAGATATTAGAAAAATAGATGATGTAAAAACAGTAAATATTGCAATAGTAGGAAAATATATTCAATTAGAAGATTCATATCTTTCTGTTGCAGAAAGTGTTACACATTCAGGGTTTGCAAACCATGTTAAAACAAAAGTTACATTTATAGATTCCGAAACTGTTACTAAAGATAATGCTAAAGAAATACTACAGGGACTAGATGGAATAATTGTGCCAGGTGGTTTTGGAAACCGTGGAATAGAAGGAAAGATTCAAACAATACGTTATGCAAGAGAAAATAACATACCATTTTTAGGAATTTGTCTTGGTATGCAAATGGCAGTTGTAGAATTTGCAAGAGATGTATTAGGAATACAAGATGCAAATTCAGCAGAATTTGATGAAATCTGTAAAAATGCAGTTATTCATATTATGGATGATCAAATAGGAATTGACAAAAAAGGTGGAACTATGAGGCTTGGTGCATATCCATGCAAAATAAAAGAAGGAACTTTAGCACATAGTATTTATGAAAAAACAGATATATCAGAAAGACATAGGCACCGTTTTGAATTTAATAATGAATATAAACAACAAGTTGAAGATGCTGGAATGATATGTTCAGGAACTTCACCAGATGGAAGATTAGTAGAAATTGTAGAAATACCATCACATAAATTCTTCATTGCAGGACAATTTCATCCAGAATTTAAATCGAGACCAAACCGTCCATCACCATTATTTAAAGCATTGGTTAAGGCTGCAAAAGGAGAATAAGAATAAAATTATAAGAGCATTCATAAAATTAAAAAAATGCTCTTTTTTGTACTGTAGGAATTTCTAAAATTTTTTACGGTTTCTACCGCTTAAAAGTTCTTAAATTAGGTTTTTGTGAAATTTATGTGAAATTTAGCAAACAGTATTGACAATTGCTAATAAAAGGTATAAATTATTAGCAATCAAACAAAAAGAGTGCTAATAACAATTTATGTTATAAACATTCCAAATTTTTTAAGGAGGTAATATAGATGTTAAAACCATTACAAGACAGAATTGTAATTAAAATGATGGAAAGTGAAGAAACTACAAAAAGTGGAATTATTTTATCTGCTAGTAGTAAAGAAAAACCACAAATAGCAGAAGTAATTGCAGTAGGACCAGGTCTAAAACAAGACGGAAAAGTAATAGAGCCAGAAGTAAAAAAAGGAGACAAAGTAGTTGTTAGTAAATATTCTGGAACAGAAGTAAAATACGAAGGAGAAGAATTAATTATAGTAAGAGAAAGTGACATCTTAGCAGTAGTGTGCTAGAAGCTAGAGATTAGAAATTAGAAACTAGAAAATTAGAAAGATAGGCATGGATATCTAATATCTAAAGTCTAACATCTAATTTCTAGAAAAGAAAGGATGATTATAAATGGCAAAAGAAATTAAATATGGCGAAGAAGCCAGAAAAAAACTATTAGATGGTGTAAACCAATTAGCAGATACAGTAAAGGTTACACTAGGCCCAAAAGGAAGAAATGTAGTATTAGACAAGAGCTTTGGAGCACCACTTATTACAAATGATGGTGTAACAATTGCAAAAGAAATAGAATTAGAAGATCCATATGAAAACATGGGAGCAAGACTTGTAAAAGAAGTATCTACAAAAACAAACGATGTAGCAGGGGATGGAACAACAACAGCTACAGTTTTAGCACAAAGCATGATAAAAGAAGGTGTGAAAAATGTAGCAGCAGGTGGAGACCCAATGGCAATAAAACGTGGAATAGATGAAGCCGTAAAAGTTGCAGTAGAAGAATTAAAAACAATCAGTTCAACAGTAAATGGAAAAGAAGATATTGCAAGAGTTGCAACTATATCTGCAAATAACCAAGAAATAGGAACTCTAATTGCAGATGCAATGGAAAAAGTTTCAAAAGATGGAGTAATTACAATAGAAGAATCAAAAACATCTAATACATATGTAGATGTAGTAGAAGGAATGCAATTTGATAAAGGATATGTATCTCCATATATGGCAACAGATACAGAAAAAATGGAAGCAATAATGGATAATCCATATATATTAATTACAGATAAAAAAATCAGTAATATACAAGAAATATTACCATTACTAGAAAGCCTAATGCAATCATCAGGAAAACTAGTAATTATTTGTGATGATATTGAAGGAGAAGCATTATCTACTTTAATACTAAACAAACTAAGAGGCGTATTAAATGTAGTAGCAGTAAAAGCACCAGGCTATGGAGATAGAAGAAAAGAAATGCTAGAAGATATAGCAATTTTAACAGGTGGAGAAGTAATTACATCAGATTTAGGACTAGAATTAAAAGATACAACAATAGAGCAATTAGGAAGAGCAAGACAAGTAAAAGTTCAAAAAGAAAATACAATTATTGTAGATGGTTCAGGAGATAAAGAAAAAATAGCAGAAAGAGTAAAACAAATAAGAACACAGCTTGCAGAAACTACAAGTGAATATGATACAGAAAAATTACAAGAAAGACTTGCTAAAATTGCAGGTGGTGTAGCAGTAATTCAAGTAGGAGCTGCAACAGAAGTAGAAATGAAAGAAAAGAAACTAAGAATAGAAGATGCTTTATCTGCAACACGTGCGGCAGTAGAAGAAGGTATTGTTGCAGGTGGTGGAACTGCATATGTTAATATTAGTAAAAAAGTGGAAGAAGTAGCACATAACCTAAAAGATGATGAAAAACTAGGAGCAAAAATTGTATTAAGAGCATTAGAAGAGCCAATAAAACAAATTGCAACAAATGCAGGGCTAGAACCAGCAGTAATCCTAGAAAAGGTAAAAAATAGTGATACAGGAATTGGATTTGATGCAGCAAATAACAACTATGTAGATATGAAAAAAGTTGGTATTGTAGACCCAACAAAAGTAACAAGAAGTGCACTTCAAAATGCAGCAAGTATTGCATCAATGGTACTTACAACAGAAAGTATCGTAACAGATAAAAAAGAAGAAAAATCATGTAGTTGTGGACATGATGACATGCAAGCAGGTATGGGTGGAATGTATTAGGCTAGAAACTAGATATTAGAAAATAGAGCAATTTTTTGAATTGCTCTATTTTTGTAGGGGCGATTTTAATCGCCCGCATGGCAAAGCTTCTAATATCTAGCCTAGCAACATCCGCCACAACCTCCGCCGAAGCCGTTACCACCGCAACAGCAGCAAAGTACTAATATAATTACTATAATCCAAATGCAGTTGTCTCCACCGAAACCACAGCCACATCCACATCCGCAACCTCTATTCTCTGGCATAAATATTCCCCCCTTTCAAATTAACTAATGTACTTATCTGTTTTAAGGGCAAGAAAACTTTTAAATCTCCCTATAAAGAACGTAAGCTTTTTGTTCTTTAGTATGATATATACTATTCTAATAACAAAAAAAGTGTTACAAAATTTTTTATACTGTAGGAATTTTCTCCCTGTGGGAGGAAAGCTCTGTACAGTATAAATATGCAAATTTCTAGAATTTCTTTGCGGTTACCACCGCTTAAAAATTTTTAAATTTGTTTTAAAAAGTACTTGAATAGGAATTTAAGATATGTTAATATACCTATATGGCAAATGAAGGAGGTGAAAAATATGGATGAAAAGTTAGCTGAAAAAATATTAAATAAGTTTGATTTATTATCAGAAAGATTTGATTCACTACAAACAAATATAATGGGGGAAATTAATGAATTAAAGGCAAATCAAATAGTAATGCAAAATGAGATTAGTGACTTAAAAACAGGGCAATCTATAATGCAAGATGAAATTAAAGGCATAAAAAGGGGACAAACTGTAATATTACGCAGTGTTACACAAATGAAAAAAGATATAATTGGACTAAAACATACTGTAAGACACCTTGATGAAAGAATAGATGCAGTTTTAATGGATGTAGAAACAATAGATGAAAAAACTGAAAGTTTAAAAATGGTTCAATAATTTAGAAATCAAAATAGCTAAAAACGACTAAGGGGGTTCGTTTTTTAGTTCATATATGAATTTACTATTAGTAAATCTATTCAATATAAAATTCAAAAAAATTAATTCTAAAAATTCACGAAATTATTACAAAAAACTATACAAAAAAATAATAATAAATGATATAATCCATAAAAGAAAGAGATAGAAAGAAGAGGAACTTTTATATGGGTAATATTGTATTATTAGATGATTTAACAATAAATAAAATAGCCGCAGGAGAGGTAGTAGAAAGACCAGCATCAGTAGTAAAAGAAATGGTAGAAAACTCTATAGATGCAGGAGCAACAAACATCAGTATTGAAATTCAAAATGGGGGAATTTCATATATTCGTATTACAGACAATGGAAAAGGAATTGCGCCAGATGACATGGAAATGGCATTTGAAAGGCATGCAACAAGTAAAATTAGAAATGCAAATGATTTAAACTATATAAAATCAATGGGATTTCGTGGAGAAGCATTAGCGAGTATTGCAGCAATTGCAAATGTAGAAATGATTTCAAAAACGGAAGTGGCAAATACTGGAAACAAAATTGTAGTAGAAGCAGGAAATGTACTTTCATTTGAAGAAATAGGATGCCCAGTAGGAACAACAATTACTGTTCAAAATTTATTTTTTAATACACCAGTTCGTTATAAATTTCTAAAAAAAGATTACACAGAATCTGGATATATAGAAGATTATGTTACTAGACTTGCACTAGTTAATCCGAGTATTGCATTTAAATTAATAAACTCTGGAAAAACAATACTACAAACATCTGGAAATGGAAATTTAAAAGATGTTATTTATGCTATTTTTCGGTGAAGACATTACAAGAAGTGTGCTAAATGTAGATTATCCATACGAAAATATTAAAATTACAGGAGTCATAGGAAAACCAGAAATAGCAAGATCAAACAGAAGTAACCAAATGTTTTTTATTAATAAAAGATATGTAAAAGATAGAATTTTATCTAGTGCCACAGAAAATAGTTTTAAAGGATTAATACCAATTGGCAAATATGGTTTTGTAATTCTTAATATTGATATGGATCCATCTAAAGTAGATGTAAATGTACACCCAGCAAAATTAGAAGTTCGCTTTGATGATGAAAACAAGATATTTAAAGCTGTATATCATGCAATAAGAGATACGCTATTAAAAGCAGAGTTAATTGCAGATACAAAAGAGACAGTAGAACCATATAATGGTAATAATTTTTCGAATACTAATACAAAATCATCAATTACAGATTTATTTAGAAAAATAAAGAAAGAAGATAAAAAAGAAACTGAAGAAATAAAAGACAATGCAATTTATGATATATATACTAAAAAGACCATGGAAGCTAAAAATCCAGTTAATATAGAAGAACGAAGAAATGAAATAGAGGAGAAAAGAAAAGAAGCAGTTAAAGAACTAATTGCAATGCAACAAAGGTTAAAACAAGAAGCTGAAAATGACCCAAGTTTACATACTAATATTGATGAATTAATAAGTAAAACCCAACAAATGCATGAAATAGAAAAAAACGAATATTATGAAAATGAAGAGACTAAAAACGACAATCAAGCAGAAGTAGAAATGAAAGAAACGAGTGCAGATTATGAACCGATTTCTTCTATAGAAAAGACAGAAGAAAATAAAGAACAAGAAAATAACATAGAAGAAAAGACAGATATAGAAAATATAGATGTTACAGAACAATCAAATAAAGAAAATTTAGAAAACATAGAACAAAATGTAGAGCAAGAAAAAACAGAAGTAAGAGATATCGAAAATAAAGACGATATAAATACAAACGAAGAAACAAAAACATTTACAAATGAAGAAATACAAGAGATGATGGACAAGCTAGAAAAAATGGAAAACATAGAAAAAAATCCTGAATTTGAAAGTATGTATGAAAAGATTTTTGGAAAATTACCAGCTTCTACTATTGAAGAACAGCAACAAGAAAAAGAAAAAATAAATGCATATGAATTAATAAAAGATGATAATAAAGTATCTATATTTGAAAATATAGAAGAATATCAAAAACCAACATATAAATTAGTAGGAATTGCATTTAATACATATATCATTATTGAAATTGAAAAAGAATTATATATAATAGACCAACACGCAGCACATGAAAGAGTTATGTATGAAAAAGTAAAAGAAAACTATTATTCAAGTGATAAAAAAGATTCACAAATGCTATTACTACCAGATGTGATAACATTAACACATAAAGAAATGGACATTTTAAAAGATAATGAGGATATGTTTATAGAAGCAGGGTTTGTATTTGAAGAATTTGGAGATAATACAATAAAGCTAACAGGAGTTCCAAATATTTGCTTAGATTTAGATACAAAGGAATTATTCTTAGAAACATTAGATGAGATTAATACAGTTGCAAGAACTGCAAAACAAGAAATAGAAGAAAGATTTATTGCAACAGTTGCATGTAAGGCAGCAGTAAAAGCAAATATGGATTTAACAAATGAAGAAGTAGATAACTTAATGAATGATCTATTAAAACTTCCAAATCCATTTACATGTCCACATGGAAGACCAACTGCAATTCGTATGGATAAAAACGATATAGAGAAAAAATTTGCTAGAAGAAAGTAAGGAGGAAGAAATGTTTATAGTAAGCATTATATCAATTGTTATTTTTGCAATTGCAATACTTATGATTTATACAAATATATATGAATTTGAAAAAGAAAAAAAGATACAGTTTATTATTATAGGAATAATTGTTATGATGGTACTTACATGGATTATAGTTAGCATTAGTTCTATGGGAATACAAGTAGAAAATAAAGAATATCTAAAAATATCAAAACTTTCATCTATTCTTATATTTGCACCAATTAATACAATGTTTGTGTTACCATACTTAGGAAATATAATAAATAAATTAAAACAAGAAATATTTAATTATAGACAAGTAACTACAAGAACAATAATATTATTATGTGTTTTAATTGTTATAGCTGTTATAGAAGTAAGTTATATAAAAAATTTTCAAATAGGAATGTTATCAAATGCTATAAAATAGGAGAGAAGGTTGAAAAATAATTGCCATTTGGCGTCGTTAAATTTCGGTTGAAATCAAATCAACGTACACAAGTACGCCTCATTAATTTCAACCTCATTTGCCTAGCCAAATAACAATTCTTTTCCAACCTAGGTTTGTGCCGTAGAAAGGAAAAAGATTAAAAATGAAACCAAAAGTAATTGTAATATGTGGGCCAACAGCTTCAGGAAAAACAGCATTATCTATAGAACTTGCAAAAAAGATAGATGGAGAAATTGTTTCTGCTGATTCTATGCAAATATATAAAGATATGGATATTGGAAGTGCAAAGCCCACCAAAGAAGAAATGGATGGAATAAAGCATTATCTATTAGACTTTGTATCACCAGAAGATAGATATAGTGTAGCAGATTATAAAAAAGATGCTACAATTGCTATTAATGAAATTATAGAAAAAGGAAAAACGCCAATTGTTGTAGGTGGTACAGGGTTATATATAGATTCGCTAATATACAATATTGATTATCCAGAAATTGAATTTGATGAAGAATATAGAAAAAGTTTAGAAAAAAGAGCAGAAGAAGAAGAGGGATTGCAAAAACTATATGAAGAAGCAAAACAAATAGATGAACAAGCTATGAAAAACATAAGTCAAAATGATCAAAAAAGAATTTTAAGAGTATTAGAACTTTACCATCAAACTGGAAAAACAAAAACAGAACAAGAAATAGAATCAAGAAAAAATGAGGTTCCATATAATTATTATGTATTTGCACTTAATATGGATAGGGAAAAATTATATGATAGAATTAATAAAAGAGTAGACATAATGGTAGAACAAGGATTAATAGAAGAAGTAGAAGGCATTATAAAAAAATATAAAACATATCCAACCTCAATGCAAGCACTAGGGTATAAAGAGATAAAAGAATACTTAAATAGAAATATTACAAAAGAACAAGCAATAGAAACAGTAAAACAAGAAACAAGAAGATATGCAAAACGCCAATTAACATGGTTTAGAAAAAACAAACAGACTATATGGCTAGATGCTCTAGATAAAAAAGAAGAAAATATTAGAAAAATTCTGGAGGAAATTAATTGAAAAAGGTAGATAAAAATAATATACCAAATACAGAAAATATAAAAAAGAAAAATAAGAAAAAAGTAGTAATGGCATATACTATTGGAACAATTATTCTAATTTATTTTGTTTATTCTATTATACAACTAATTAAACAACCAACAGATGTTATAGCTATTGAAAACGGAAATTTATCGGAAGAAGAAAATGCTGTGCGGTTATGTAATAAGAGAAGAAACAGTATTACAAGGAAATAACTATAAAAATGGTATAGTTCAAATTAAAGCAGAAGGAGAAAGAGTAGCAAAAGGAGACCCAGTATTTAGGTATTATAGCAATAATGAAGAGAATCTAATAAAAAAAATACAAGAACTAGATATAAAAATACAAGAAGTAATGGAAAATGAAAAAAGTATATATCCTGGAGATATTAAATTATTAGAAACACAGATACAAGAAAAACTAATTGAACTAGAAACATTAAATGATATCCAAAAAATTTCTGAATATAAAAAAGACATTAACACTAAAATTACAAAAAAAGCAAAGATTACAGGAGAACGAAGTCCGCAAGGTTCATATATTAGAAAATTAATTGATGAAAGAAGTTCATATGAAAATACATTAAATTCTGGTTCAGAATATATTAATGCAACCTCAAGTGGAATTGTATCATATAGAGTAGATGGTCTAGAAAGTGTATTAACACCAGATTCATTTTCAAGCTTAAATACAAAATTATTGCAAGATTTAAAACTAAAAACTGGAGAAATGGTTTCGGGAAATGATGAAAGTGGAAAAATAATTAATAATTTTGAAGGATATATTGTGGCTACTGTAAACTCAGATAAGGCAATGCAAGCACAAATAGGTGACAAAGTAACTTTACGATTATCTAGTAGTGAAGAAATATCAGCAGAAATTGTATATATAGTAGAGGAAGAAAATGAGAGACTTATTACTTTTAAGATAGATAGTGGGATAGATATACTTGCAAGTTATAGAAAAATATCATTCGATATTATTTGGTGGAGTTATAGAGGATTAAAAGTTCCTAATAGTGCATTAATTACAGAAAAGGGAAGGCAAGGGTGCGAAGAAGAAGGAAAGGATATATACTTTATTGTAAGAAACAGAGCTGGATATACAGATAAGATACCAGTAAAAGTATTAAGACAAAATTCGTCATATTCTATTATAACAAATTATGAAAATGCAGAATTAAAAGAAAAATGGGGATATACTGATAACGAAGTAAAAGAATTAAGAAACATTGTATTACATGATGAAATTGTAGTTAATCCAAAAAAATAATATTACAAAAATATTACAGAGAAATTAAAAAAATATTACAATACAAAAAGGTATTGACAAGATATAAAAAAAGTAAGATACTTATAGTACATACGAAGGAGAAAAATAGGAGGTTTAAAAAATGGCAGGAGCTGTAATGAGTAAAATTTGGGATTTTTTAGGAATGGATAATTCAGAGGAAGCAGAAGAATTAGATGATAAAGTATATGATTATGAATATGAAGATGAGGAAGAAGAACAAGATCAAGAACCAAGAACAATTTTTGGAAGAAAACAAAAAGTTGTAAATATGCCACAAGTTCAACAAGTAAAAATGGTAATATCACAACCAACTACTTTTGAGCAATCAGAAGAAATTTGTAATTATTTAAAAGATAGAAAATCTGTTATAGTTAATTTAGAATATGTTAATAAAGATGTGGCTAGAAGAATAGTTGATTTTATTAGTGGTGCTGTTCATGCATTAGATGGACATATCCAAAAAATATCAAATTCAATATTCTTAATTGCACCAATCAACTATGAAATTGCAAATGAAATGGCAAGAGAAGAAATAAGAAATAGACTATCTGTTTCATGGCTAAAAAACAATTAATAATATAAAGAAAGTCGGAAGTAACTACTATTAAAGTGGTAGTTTAATAAAGCTACCGGCTTTTTTAGACGTATATATTTATTTAAGAATGACATACTAAAAGTAATAGGAGGAGAAAAAATGCTAACACCACTAGAAATAGAAAATAAAAAGTTTTCAAAACAAATGGTTAATGGATATAATGTAGACGAAGTAGATGAATTTTTAGATTTATTAACTGCTGATTACGAAAAATTATATAAAGAAAATACTGCTTCAAAGGAGAAAATTGATCAACTAAATGAAGATATATCACATTATAGAACAATAGAAAGCACATTACAAAGTACATTAATGATGGCACAATCAACAGCAGAAGAAGTAAAAAATGTAGCACGTCAACAAGCAGAACAAATTATAAGTGATGCGCAATCAAATGCAAGAGGAGAAATGTATAATATAGAACAAGAAATTCAGTTAAAGAAAAAGGAATTAGAAGATGCAGAAAAACAATTTGACATATATAAAGCAAAAATGGAATCATTGTTAATTTCTCAGCTTGAACTTTTAAAAGAAATAAATAAAGATTAAAAAATAAACCGCCAAATTTTAGAAATGAATTTGGTGGTTTATTATATGAAATTAATCCGTTTTTCCCACATTTCTTTACTATTTTATCAAAATGTGATATAAAATAAGAGATAGAGGTGAAAAAAGTGAAAATAGCAGTATTATCAGATTTACATGGAAATATTGTAGCATTTGAAGAAGCAATAAAAGATGCAAAAAGCCAAGGAGTGGAAGAATTTATTGTATTAGGTGATATAATTACAGATTTGCCAATTACAGACGAAATAATAGATAGAGTAAAAGAACTGACACCATATGTAATAAAAGGAAATAGAGAACAATACCTACTGCAATATGAACAAACAAAAGAGGACAAACAGTGGAAAACTATGCAAAGTAAAAGTGTAGTATGCTATTATGACCATATAAGAGAAGATAACAAAGAATACATTAGAAATTTACCAGAACAACTAAAGTTAGAATTTGACGGGGTAACCATTAGAGCTGTGCATGGTTCACCATATAGTATTACAGAATTATTATATTTTAATACACCACTTATGGACAAAGTATTTAATGATTTACAAGAAGATATATTAATATATGGACATAATCACAAAGTAGCAGAATACGAGGAAAGAGATGGTAAAATAGTTCTTCAAGTAGGAACATTAGGAATGCACAATAATGGTATTGGAACACCACAATATAGTATATTAGAATGTAAAAATGGAAAAGTTAAAGTAGAAATTAGAAATATAGATTATAGTAGAGAGGAATTAAAAAATAAAATAAAACAAGTAGGAGGAACTTATCCAGAAGCAAAAGTTTGGCAAAACCTATGCTATCAAACTCTTACTCATACAGAAGATGTAAGAAGAGAATTTTGCCATATGGCAAAAGACATGATGATAGAAAAATATAATGGGGAATTACCACAAGGATTCGACGCACATTTTGTATCTTTTGATGATGATATTTATAAAGAAGTATCAAAAAAATTCGAAAAATATTTTATATTATAGGAGAGTACAATGAGGCTAGATAAATTTTTAAAAGTTGCAAGAGTAATAAAAAGAAGAACAATTGCAAATGAAGCAGCAGACAAAGGAAGAGTAAGTGTTAATGGAAAAACAGTAAAACCAAGTTATGAAGTAAAGGTTGGAGATATTGTAGAAATTGCATTTGGAGATAGTGTTTCAAAATTTGAAATTTTGCATATTCCAGAAGTAGTAAAAAACAACATGCCAGAACTAATAAAAATATTATAATGATTAATCATCTTAGGTAATAGTCTATAAATATTGAAAAACCGTCGCCATTCCCCAATGAAACTGTACAAAATGCTTGCGCATTTTGACGGTTTCTATTGGTCCCCACTTATGGCTCCGAGATTCTTTTTCAATATTTATAGACTATTACCCAAGAATATCAAATATATAGGGAGAAGAAAGATGTCGAAATTTATTCATTTACATGTGCATAGTGAATATAGCCTATTAGATGGAGCAAATCGTATAAAAGACTTACCAGTTCGTGCTCGCGAAATGGGAATGGATGCGATTGCTCTTACAGACCATGGAGTAATGTATGGTGTTATAGACTTTTACAAAGCATGTAAAAAAGAAGGAATAAAGCCTATTATAGGTTGCGAAGTATATGTAGCAAACAGAACAAGGTTTGATAAAGAAGCAAATTTAGATTGGAATAATCACCTAATATTACTTGCAAAAAATAACATAGGATACCAAAACTTAACCAAACTTGTATCTGCAGGTTTTACAGAAGGCTTTTATTACAAACCACGTATAGATAAAGAACTTTTAGAAAAATACCATGAAGGGTTAATTTGCCTTAGTGCTTGTTTAGCAGGAGAAGTAAACCAAGCAATACTAAAAGACGATTTAAACCATGCAAAAGAAGTAGCACTATGGTTTAAAAATATATTTGGGGAAGATTACTATTTAGAAATACAAAACAACGGAATAAAAGAACAAGCACTTGCAAACCAAAAATTAATAAGTTTATCAAAAGAACTAAATATTCCACTTGTTGCAACAAATGACGCCCATTATTCAAGGCGTGAAGATGCATACAACCACGAAGTTTTACTATGTATACAAACAGGAAAGAAAATGAAAGACGAAGACCGTATGCGTTTTGATACAGAAGAATTATACTTAAAAACAAGTGAAGAAATGGAAGAATTCTTTGAAAATGTACCAGAAGCAATAGAAAATACATTTAAAATTGCTGAAAAATGTAATGTGGAATTTGAATTTGGACATACAATATTACCAAACTATGATGTACCAGAAGGATTCGAAACACACTATGATTATTTAAAAAAATTATGTGATGATGGAATAATTAAAAGATATGGAAAAAATCCAAGTACTGAAATATTAGAAAGAGCAGAATATGAACTAAATGTTATTAACAAAATGGGATATGTTGATTATTACTTAATTGTATGGGACTATATAAACTATGCAAAATCGGTAGGAATACCAGTAGGACCAGGACGTGGTTCAGGAGCAGGTTCTATTTTAGCATATGCAATTGGAATTACAGATATTGACCCAATACAATACAACTTACTATTTGAGCGTTTCCTAAACCCAGAAAGAATTAGTATGCCAGATTTTGATGTTGACTTTTGTTATGAAAGAAGACAAGAAGTTATAGATTATGTTTGCAACAAATATGGACATGACCATGTATCACAAATTATTACATTTGGAACAATGGCAGCTCGTATGGTTATAAGAGATGTAGGAAGAGTGCTAGACATACCATATCAAGATGCAGATAAACTTGCAAAAATGATACCAAATGAATTACATATTACAATACCAAAAGCATTAGAACAAAATAGAGAATTAAAAGAAGCATATGAAACAGATGAAACAACAAAACAAGTATTAGATATAGCAATGGCATTAGAAGGAATGCCAAGACAGGCATCAACACATGCTTGTGGAATAGTTATAACTAAAGAGCCAGTAGTAAGCTATGTTCCGCTATATGTAAACACTAAGGATGGTTCTATTACTACACAATTTATAATGACAACATTAGAAGAACTAGGACTACTGAAAATGGACTTTTTAGGCTTAAGAACTTTAACAGTTATACAAGACGCAATAGACTTAGTAAAACAAAATAGAGGAATAGAAGTTCAGTTTGATGAAAAAATGAATGACCCTAAAGTATATAAGCTATGGGCAAGTGGAGAATCTTTAGGAATATTTCAGTTTGAATCACAAGGCATGACAAACTTTATGAAAGAATTAAAGCCAGATAGCTTAGAAGATATAATAGCAGGAGTTTCTTTATATCGTCCAGGGCCAATGGATCAAATACCAAGATATATTAAAAACAAACTAGACCCAGAACATGCAGTATATACACACCCTGCGTTAGAGCCGATATTAAATGTTACTTATGGATGTATGGTATACCAAGAGCAAGTTATGCAAATAGTAAGAGATTTAGCAGGGTATTCATTAGGACGTGCAGATCTTGTAAGACGTGCAATGGGCAAGAAAAAACTTGATGTTATGGCAAAAGAAAGAGAATATTTTATTTATGGAAAACTAGATGAAGGTGGAAATGTTGAAATTCCAGGGTGTATTCGTAATGGAATAGATGAAGAATCATCAAATAAAATATTTGACGAAATGGCAGAATTTGCAAAATATGCATTTAATAAATCTCATGCAGCAGCATATGCAGTTGTATCATATAGAACAGCATATTTAAAAGCATATTATCCAGAAGAATTTTTGGCAGCAACTTTAAACAGTTTTTTAGGAAATTTAGATAAAGTACCAGCATATATAGATGAATGTAAGCGTTTGAACATTGAAATCTTAAAACCAGACATTAATAAAAGTTATACAAAATTTACAGTAGACAATGGCAAAATTCGTTTTGGGCTAGGAAGTGTAAAAAATGTAGGAATTGCAGCAGTTGAGAGCATTGTAAAAGAAAGAAACGAAAACGGAGAATTTACAAGTTTTACAGATTTTTGTGAAAGAATGCAAGACGAGGCAGTCAACAAAAAATGTATAGAAAGTTTAATAAAAGCAGGAGCTTTTGATGAGTTTGAACAAACAAGAAGTACATTAGTAGCATCTTTTGAAACTATTATTGATACAATATCAGATTCTTCTAAAAAAGCACTACAAGGGCAAGTAACTATGTTTGATTTAGCACCAGAAGATGAAAAAATGAGTGATATAAAATATACATATAATACATTAAAAGAATATTCAAAAAAAGAGTTATTATCAATGGAAAAAGAAATGTTAGGTTTATACATATCTGGTCATCCATTAGATAATTTAAGAACTCAAATTGAAAAAGAAAGTAGCATAAGTACTGCTAAGATGAGAATGCTTCATGAGGAAGAAGAGGGAGAAGTTCAGGAAAATATAGTAGATTTTAAAGATGGACAAGCGGTTACATTAGTTGGTGTTATAAGTAGTGTTAAAAAGAAATATACAAAAACAAATAAAATTATGGCATTTTTAACAGTAGAAGATTTATATGGTCAAGCTGAAATAATTTTGTTTGAAAACTGTTACCAAACTTGTAATGATATTTTACTAAATGATAAAATTGTAAAAATAGAAGGGCGTTTAAGTGTAAGAGAAGATGAAGACACAAAAATTGTGGCAAATAGAATTTACGAATTTGGGGAAAAGAAAACTAAAAAATTAGTAATAGATATTACAGCTTTAGAAGAACCAATAAAACAACGTTTAAGAGGAGCAATAAAATTCTTCTTTCGGAGATAGAAATAATATGCCTATATTTGTAAAAGAAGAAGATATACTAAAACCATGTGGAGGTATATATTTAACAGATGAAATAAAAACACAATTTGAAGAAATTGTAGGGGGAGAACGAGTAAATGTGATAGAGGAATAGAAATTATATGATATAAAGCTATAAATCTATAAAAATATCCACGAACCGTCGCCATTCCCCAATGAAACTGTACAAAATGTGTAAACACATTTTGACGGTTTCTATTGGTCGCCCACTTATGGCTCCGAGATTCTTCGTGGAGATTTTTATAGATTTATAGCTAAAAAAGAAAAACATCTTATAAATCTTCACAAATTAGACACAGAGGCAATGTATAATGTATAAATAATATTTCTTAAAGTAACGGAGAGTGATAAGATATGAATAATGTAACAGTTCTTGTTGTTGATGATGAATCTAGAATGAGAAAATTAATTAAGGATTTTTTAGTACAAAAGGAATTTCAAGTTATAGAAGCAGAAGACGGTGAAAAGGCTTTAGAGGTATACCATGAAAACCAAAAAGAAATAGGGCTAATCTTGCTAGATGTAATGATGCCAAAACTTGATGGATGGTCTGTATTAAGGCAAATTAGGCAAGAATCTAAAGTTCCAATTATAATGCTAACTGCAAGAGGGGAAGAGCAAGATGAATTATTTGGCTTTGAACTAGGTGTAGATGAATATATATCAAAACCATTTAGCCCTAAAATATTAGTAGCAAGGGTAGAGGCTATTTTAAATAGAACAAGAGGAAGTAAAAACGAAGTTAAGGACTATGGTGGAATCGAAATTGATGTAGATGGTAGAACTGTAAAAGTGGATGGAAAAGAAATAGAAATGAGTTTAAGAGAATATGAGCTATTAAAGTATTTAGTAGATAACCAAGGAATTGCACTATCAAGAGATAAAATTTTAAATAATGTATGGAATTATGATTATTATGGGGATTCAAGAACAATTGATAGCCATATAAAAAAGATAAGACATAAGTTAGGTAAAAAAGGAAAATATATTGAAACAATGAGAGGCGTGGGATATAAATTTGAAATTAAGAAATAAGGCTTGCAATTTCAAATGTACATAGATAATAGTATATAAATATCCACGAACCGTCGCCATTCCCCAATGAAACTGTACCAAATGTGTAAACACATTTGGACGGTTTCTATTGGTCGCCCACTTATGGCTCCGAGATTCTTCGTGGAGATTTATATACTATTATCTACTTATAGTGAGCATATTAACAAATTTTAAGAAAGGAAATGATAATAAGAAATGGAGCATATAAAAGAAAATTTTAAATCTATTAGAATAAAACTATTTTTAACACTATGTATAGTAGTTATTGTTATTATAGCCTTTCTTATTTTAACAAACAACTTTGTATTAGAAACATTTTATCTATATAGCAAAACAAAAAGCCTAGTATCTATTTATGACACAATTAACTCATACTATGCCCAAGAGCAAAGTGATAGTAGCAAAATTAGACTAGAATTAGAAAAAGCTGCAATAAATAGTAACTTAGATATACTAATTCAAAGTGAAGGAAACATTTCTGTATATTCTACAAACCGTGATTTTATGAGCAATATAACCGACTTAAACTCTATTAATGACAAAATTACTAGAAATAGAAAAAATATAGTATTTAAAAATGACAAAATAATGGTTAGAAAAATAGAAGACAGTACAAAAGGAATTACATTTTTAATGTTTAGTGCAAAACTAGATAATGACTATCAGCTATATATAAGAATGCCATTTGCATCTATAAAAGAAAGTGTAAGAATTTCAAATAAATTTTTATACCTAATTGGTGGTTTTACAATTCTAGTAGGAGGAATAGTAGTATCATTTATATCTAGAAGATTTACTACACCAATTTTAGAATTAAACTCAATTGCAAACAAAATGTCAAAACTAGACTTTAGCCATAAATATCGTACAACAGACACAGAAGACGAAATAAACAACTTAGGAAAAAGTATAAATACAATGTCAGACAAATTAGAAAATACTATTAAACAACTAAAAGAAACAAATATTGAACTAGAAAAGGACATAGAAGAAAAATCTAAAATTGATGAAATGAGAAAACAATTCATTTCAGATGTATCACATGAACTAAAAACACCAATAGCCTTAATACAAGGCTATTCAGAAGGGTTAATAGAAAACGTAAATACAGATGATGAAAACAGAAAATTTTATGCAAGTGTTATTTTAGATGAAGCAAACAAAATGGATAAATTAGTTGCACAGTTATTAGAGCTTATGAAGCTAGAATATGGAAAAAGAGAATTTAACAATAAAGAATTTGATGTTTGTGAACTAATAAAAGAAGTAATTCGTAAATCTAAGGTCATGTTAGAAGAAAAAGAAATAACAGTTCAGTTTGATGAAAATGCAAGTGTTATGGTATTAGCAGATGATTTCTATATTGAACAAGTAATTACCAACTATTTTACAAATGCAATAAAACATGTAAAAGAGGAAAATGGACAAAAAGTAATTAAGATTAATATTACACCATACACAGAAAATAACATTGTACGAATAAGTGTATTTAATACAGGAGAAAACATAAAAGAAGAAGACTTAACTAGAATTTGGAATAGATTCTATAAAGCAGATGAATCAAGAAATAGAGAAGATGGAGGAACAGGAATAGGTTTATCTTTAGTAAAAGCTGTAATGAATAATTACAAAAAGCAGTATGGAGTAATAAATAAAGAAAATGGAGTAGAATTCTACTTCGATTTGGAACTTATTGTTTAAATATGAAAAAATTGGAAAAACTATTGTTATAAGAAGGTGGGCTTATGGCAATAGTTTTTTTTATTATACTATTTTTAGCATTACTTATACTAGTGGTTACTTTAAGTACATTACAAATTGAAATAAAAAGAGCAAGTATATCTAATATGAACTCCAAAAAAATAGAATATGATTATTTGATTTTTCTACAGTTAAAATTTTTAGGTAAATTAAAGATTATGCAAATAGAAATTAATAAAGAAAAGATTAGTAGGTTAAGTAAAAAATTAAAACTAAAAGAAAAAATTGATTTTAAAAAAGTAGAAAAAGGAATACCAAATAAAAAAGAAATAAAAAGGCTACAAGAAAAACTAAATATAAAGTTAAATGAATTTCATTTAAAAGCAGAAATTGGCACTTATGATGTAATTATAACATCAGCAATAATTGCAGTTATAGCAAGTGCTATAGGGATAGTAATGGCAAAACTAATAGACAATTATAAAAAAGAAAAATACGAATATAGTATTATGCCAGTTTATCAAAATAAAAATGTAATAAACCTATCTTTAAATTGTATAATTCAGGTAAAAATGGTACATATTATCAGTATAATTTTTACTTTATTAAGAAAAAGAAAGGAGAAGAGCAAATATGTACGAACATCCAATAGAAGGTCTTATGACTACAGCTATGGACAATATTAAAAACATGGTTGATGTAAACACAATTATAGGAGAACCAATTGAGGCATCAAATAATGTAGTAATAATTCCAATATCAAAAGTATGTTTTGGTTTTGCAGCAGGAGGTAGTGAGTTTAATGGAGAGACAATAGGAGAATACAGTAAAAAAGAAAAAGAAGAGGAAATACAGTATAATTTACCATTTGGTGGTGGAGCAGGTGCAGGGGTAAATATTAACCCAGTAGCATTTTTAGTAGTTCAAGGAAATGGGGTAAAACTATTACCAGTAGAACATCTATCTTCAATAGATAAGCTATTAGATTACATGCCAGATTTATTAGAAAAAGCAAATAACTTAATGAATAAAGCTATGCAAGACAAAAAAGAAGAGAAAAACAAAGTAAGACAAGAAGAAATAAGGCAAAAGAAAGAAGAAGAAAAGCAAAAAGAGGAAAAAAGACAAGAAAAAGCTGAAAGAGTAGTACAAAGAAGAAAGCCTAAAAAACCACATGATATTGTATATGAATATGCATATGAAGAACAACCAAGTGAAGATTCAGAGCAAAATCATATAGAATATGAAGAATTTGATAAATATGAAGATGAATAAAAGAGAGCAAGCATGCTCTCTTTCGTTATATAGTGAAATTCGTCTAAAAATGTCGAAAAATTTCAAAATAAAAAGTATTTGTTCGCTTGTATTTAAGCAAGTTTTATAGTATAGTAAATTTTATAGGAGATGAAAATAAAGCAGATGTGAGTGTTGAAAGGAAGAAACAAAGTGGAAATTAGTGGAACATTAAGGGAAATTATTTATCAAAACGAAGTAAATAGCTATACTATTGCAACATTTGAAACAGATGAAGAAGAATTAACAATTGTTGGTTATCTTCCTTTTATTCATTCTGGAGATAGCCTAAAGCTATTTGGAAAATTTGTAACACACCAAGAATATGGTGAGCAATTTAAAATAGATTCTTTTCAAAAAATGATGCCACAAACCTTAGATGCACTAGAACAATACTTAGCAAATGGAATTATAAAAGGAATAGGACCTGCTACTGCAAAAAAAATAGTAAAAACATTTGGAGAAGATACAATACATATTTTTAAATATGAACCAGAAAAATTAGCAAATATTAAAGGAATTACTAAAGAAAAAGCAGTAGATATGGCGCATGAATTTAATGAAAATTGGGAACTATGGCAAATTGTAGGGTATTTAGAACAATTTGGAATAGGTCCACAAAATGCAAAAAAAGTATATGAACTTTTAGGTGCAGATGCAATTAAAAAGATAGAAGAAAACCCTTACATATTAATAGATATTGCAAGAGGAGTAGATTTCAAACAAATAGATAAAATGGCAATGGACATAGGGATTGATTATAACAATGAAAAAAGAATAGAAAGTGGAATTAAATATAGCCTAATACGCATACGGATATAACCGGACATACATGTGTTAACAAAGATAAACTAATACTGTTTGTCCATGATCTTCTACAAGTAGAACAAGAAGCAATTGAAAATAGCTTAATTAACTTAAATGTAAGAAAAGAAATAGTAATAGAAAAACAAGATGAAACACTAGAACTAGTATACTTATACCCATATTATATGGCAGAACTAACCATTTGCCAAAGAATAACTAATTTAAAAAATGCAGAAAACAATAAAGAAATTAAAGGATTTAAGAAGGATTTAAAAAAACTAGAAAAAGAATCTAGTTTTGAATTATCTGAAAAACAAAAAGAAGCATTAGAAATGGTAAATAACGAAAATGTATGTATTATTACAGGAGGACCAGGAACAGGAAAAACTACAATTATAAAAAGTATAATAGAATTATATGAAACATATGGAAAAAAAGTAGTACTATGTGCACCAACGGGAAGAGCAGCAAAACGTATGACAGAGGCTACTGGAAGAGAAGCAAAAACATTACACCGCTTATTAGAAATTGGGAAAATAGAGGAAGAAATAACAAAAAACGTAGAAAATGAAGTAGCACCAATTGATGCAGATATTATCATTGTAGATGAAGTATCAATGGTAGATGTATTTTTAATGAATTATTTAGTAAAAGGAATATATAAAGGAACAAAACTAATATTAGTAGGAGATGCAGATCAATTGCCATCAGTAGGACCGGGAAGTATATTACAAGATATGATTGAATCTAATACGATAGCAACAATGCATTTAGATAAAATATTTAGACAAGCAGCAAAAAGTAAAATTATTGTAAATGCTCACAGAGTAAATGAAGGAATGAATTTTTTAACTAAAGAAGAAAGCTTAAAAGAAGAACAACAAGAAGACTTCTTTTATATTCGTGCAAACACAAAAGAAGAAATGATATATCAAGTAATAAGTTTAAGCAGTAAAAGGCTTGCTAGTTTTGGAGATTATGACTTCTTTCAAAATATTCAAGTGCTATCTCCTACAAAAAAAGGAGGTTTAGGAACAAAAGAACTAAACATAGCATTACAACAAGAATTAAATCCGCCCTCAGATTTCAAAAAAGAAAAAAACAGTATGGGAGTTATTTTTAGAGAACAAGATAGAATTATGCAAATTAGAAATAATTACGATATCTATTGGGAGAAAAAAGAACCAGTTTATGAATGTGGAAGTGGTGTATTTAATGGAGAAATGGGAATAATTGAAAAAATTGATGAGCTAGAAAAACAAGTGAAAATAAGGTTTGATGATGATAAGACTGCGTGGTATGCTTTTTCAGATTTAGACCAAATAGAACATGCATATGCAATTACTGTTCACAAAGCACAACGGAAGTGAATTTGATGTAGTAATTATGGTAGTTCCGCCATCTTCTAGTATGTTATTAACAAGAAACTTACTATACACAGGATTAACAAGAGCAAAAAAGATGCTTATTGTAATAAGTCAAGATAGAATAATTGAAGGTATGATACAAAATGCAGATACGAAAAAAAGAAATACAGGCTTAGTATATAAATTGAAAAATATAATGTAGGGCGATTATCAATCGCCCGTAAGATATATATAAAGCATTAATATTATTACAACAAAGGAGGAAAGATGCTATCTAATTTAATAAACCTTATTTATCCTACTGTGTGTGGAATTTGTGGAGAAATTTCAAAAGAAGATATATGTAATAAATGTAAAGTAAAAATAAAAGAGTACCAAAGAAGTAAAAAACATATTTATTTAACTAAAAATTTCGATACACATATGTATTTATTTGATTATCAGGGTATAATAAGACAAAAGATTTTACAATACAAATTTGGCGAAAAAACATATATTTCTAGATGCTTTTCAAAAGTTATTTTAAATGATAAAAAAATTTGTAGATTTTTGAAAAATTATGATATAATAATCCCAGTTCCAATTAGTATTAAAAGAAAGAAAAAAAGAGGATATAATCAAAGTGAACTAATTGCAAAACAATTAGCTAAACAAATGAGAAACTTAAAATACATACCAAAGGTATTATATAAAATAAAAGATACAATACCACAAAGTATATTAGATAAAGAAAAAAGAATAGAAAACATAAGAGGAGCGTATTACATAAAAAATGGAGAGATACTTAAAAATAGGAAAATTCTTTTAATAGACGATATTTATACAACAGGTAGTACAGTAAATGAATGTAGTAAAATTGTAAAACAAGCAGGAGCAAAAGAAATAGGAATTTTTACACTTGCAAGAGATTAGCAAAAAGGAGAGTAAAGAAGATGGAAGATTTAGTAGAAAGTATTTTAGATTATGTTAGAAACGATTATACAGATTATGCAATTATGATAAATGGTGAATGGGGAAGTGGAAAAACCTATTTTTGGAACCATAAAATAAAAAATAAAATTGAATCATTGCAATTAAATGGAAAGCAATATACGACTATATATATGTCTTTATATGGAATATCTAACTTAGAGGAAATTAGTAAAAAAATATTTATTGAGACAACTCAATTAATGGATAGAAATTTACAAAAATATATGCAAACAAATGGACAAACTACAATTCCAGAATATGCTAAAACTGGACTAGATATGGCAAATTTCTTTGGAGTGACACAAAATGGAGACCATATAGATTATGAAGAATTCTTTTCAACAGATGATAAAGTATTATGTTTTGATGACTTAGAAAGAGCAAATGTAGATGTTATAGATATTTTAGGATATATCAATAACTTCGTAGAACATGACCATATTAAAACAATTATCATTTGTAATGAAAAAGAATTATCTACTAAATTTAAAAGTAATAACTTAGAAATGAAAACATTTATAGCGACATATCTTTTAGATAAAGAAGGAAGTTTAGTAAAGGCAAATGACAAACCAATGGTAGAACAAATACAAGATAAAATAGAATATGTATTTGATAAAGCAAATGATTATGAAAGAATCAAAGAAAAGTTAATAGGAGAAACATTTGAATATGCTCCAGAGTTTAGTTATATTATAAATGGGTTACTAATGAGATATGAAAACAATGAAGAATTAATTAGATTTTTAAGGCAGAATACGGGGCTTATTGTATCTACATTTAATAAAAGTGGAACTAGAAACTTAAGAATTTTAAAACATGCATTAAATGACTTTAGAAAAATATTTGAAATGGTAAATAAATATTATCCAAACACAAATAATAGAGTATTACAAACAATGCTTATATTTACTATTGCTGTTTCATTTGAAATAAAAGCAGGAAAAGTTACAAAAGATAAATTTATTAACATTAAAGATAACGAAGAGTATAAGTCTATTTTAGTATCATCTAGGGTACTTTTAACAGATAATCGTCAATTTTATATTAAAGAATTTGATAATAGCTATTATTATAATTTCAAATCAGAATATAGATTTATAAAATTTATAGAAATATATGTACGTACTAGAATTTTCAATATGAAAGTATTTAGAGAGAACATGGAAGTTATTATTAACACAGTTGATACAGACAAGCTTCCTGGGTATAAGAGATTACTTACAGAAGAATACTGGAAAATTAATGATGACCAATTTGATAGTATAATAGAAGAGATATTAGAGGATGTAAAAAATGGAAGAATATCTCTAATAGATATAGTTAAGCTATTTGCATATTTTAGTTATTTCATAAAAAAAGGACTAACAAAATATGATATGAGAACAATTAAAAGCATTTTCTTTAATGGAATGAATATTGCTTCATTAACTTCAGAATATTGCGACAATGTAGAAGAAGAACTAGGAGAAATTACAGTAGGAGAAGCAAATGCTGATATAGAAGAAATACTAAAACATTTTAATAATTTAAATGTTCAGTTAAAAGATAAAATGTATATAGAAAAAGCAGAAGAAATATTTAAATGCATACCAATGCGTATGGATGTATTTTATGAAAGATTTGATAAAGAGTGTATGAATGTACCAATATTCAAATATTATGATGTATTTCAAACGTTCCAAAGATTGTCTTGTGCAAGTAATGAAGATGTAGTAACAATTAGAGAAAAACTAGTAAATCGTGTAAAATTATATAAAGCAGAAATAGAACCAGAAATGAAAAATATAAAACAATTAAAACAATTAATTGATGATTACACAAAAAATAAGGATGCTACAATAAAAATTGTTATGTTAAGAGAATTTGCAAGAGACTTAGAATACATTTTAGAACAATATAAAACACCAGTATTAGGCAGTCATAATTAAAAATATAGTATTAATATTGACTATTTAAAATAAAGTGTATATAATATACAACATTTATAGGTATTAGAGAATAAACGATTAAATGGAGGTATTTTTATGTTAGATTCAATGGAAACTATGGTAAATTTATGTAAGGCAAGAGGATATGTATATCCAGGTTCAGAAATTTATGGAGGGCTTGCAAATTCTTGGGATTATGGACCACTAGGAGTAGAATTAAAAAACAATATTAAAAAGGCATGGATGAAAAAATTTGTACAAGAAAGTAGGTATAATGTTGGCTTAGATGCTGCTATTTTAATGAACCCAGAAACATGGGTAGCATCAGGGCATGTAGGGGGATTTAGTGATCCGCTAATAGATTGTAAAGAGTGTAAAACAAGGCATAGAGCAGATAAATTAATAGAAGAATGGGCACATGATAATGGCAATGATATGATTGCAGATGGAATGAAAGATGAAGAAATGCTTGAATTTATTAAGAGTAATCATATTGCTTGTCCAAATTGTGGAAAAGAAAACTTTACTGACATTAGAAAATTCAATTTAATGTTTAAAACATTCCAAGGAGTAACAGAAGACTCAACTACACAGCTATATTTAAGACCAGAAACAGCACAAGGAATTTTTGTTAATTTTAAAAATGTATTAAGAACAACAAGAAGAAAATTACCAATGGGAATTGCACAAATTGGTAAAGCATTTCGTAATGAAATTACACCAGGAAATTTTACTTTTAGAACAAGAGAATTTGAACAAATGGAATTAGAATTTTTCTGTAAACCAGGAACAGACTTAGAGTGGCATGCATACTGGAAAGATTACTGTGAAAAATTCTTAATTGATTTAGGAATGAAAGAAGAAAATATACGTTTAAGAGACCACTCAAAAGAAGAACTTGTTTTTTATAGTGCAGCAACAACAGATATTGAATTTGCTTTCCCATTTGGATGGGGTGAACTATGGGGAATTGCAGATAGAACAGATTATGATTTAACTAAGCATGCAGACCATTCTAAAGCGGATTTAAGCTATTTAGACCCAGAAACAAATGAAAAATATATGCCATATTGTATAGAGCCATCACTTGGATGTGACCGTGTTGCACTTGCATTTTTATGTAACAGCTATGAAGAGGAGAAAATAGCGGAAGATGACACAAGAATTGTACTACATTTACATCCAGCATTAGCGCCATATAAAGTAGCAGTATTACCACTATCTAAAAAACTATCTGAAAAAGCAGAAGAGGTATATGCTAGCCTTTCTAAGAGGTTTATGTGTGATTATGATGAATCAGGTTCAATAGGAAAGCGCTATAGAAGAGAAGATGAAATAGGGACACCATATTGTGTAACAATAGATTTTGATACATTAGAAGATGATACTGTAACTATACGTGATAGAGACACAATGGAACAAGTAAGAGTAAAAATTAGTGAGTTAAATACATGGTTACAAGAAAAAGTCGAATTTTAGTATTTATTATTTTATAAATATGTAGTATAATATAAGTATAAACAACTGTATTAAAACGGAGGTAAGCATATGACAATTATAACTTCAAGAATCTTACCAGGGGGTATAGAGGTAAGAGGACACGTTGATAGCAAAAGGCAGATTTACAAAAAGGCATTTGATTTTTTCTGTGATAAATTTAAAGAAGAATCGAGTGCAGATGCAGCAGCAGATGCTGAAGAAGAATATGGCGTTAGTATATACATTGAAAAAAAGCAATATAAATTTAAGACTGAAAAGAGATATGATGTGTATATTAGCAAAAAGGAGCACTCTTAAGAGTGCTCTTTAATTGTATAAATTATTTTCATATAAATCTTCTATATAAACATCCTTTTCTTCGCAACTATCAATAAAACTAACTTTTGCAATATTATCATGAACTTCTTGAATCCATACAGGTCTTTCATCATAATAAACATCAACCTTTTCTTTATTATTCAACATAGAGTGTAATCTTTGTAAATTCATAGCTTGTACCTCCCAAAACATTTATTTATTAAAGTATATACAATGCAAAAGAAAAATATACCAATATCCATTGATTTTAAAAAATCATTATGATAAAATCATTTAGAATATGCAAAAGATATTTTGGATATTAGAAATGGTGTTAATTCTATTTTCAAAAAATTATTTTATGATTATTTTATCACAGCTTGCATCAGCAATTGGATGGTCATGTAAATCTATAGCAGAAGCACCAATGCTAAATAAATCAATACCAGAAGGGCATTTAAAAGGAAAAATATTTTCAAAAATTGATAGTAAAGGATATTCTAGGTATTGCTACATTTCTGCAATAACAACAGTTATAGCAGGTTTTTTGTATGAGATAAATCCATATATTCCAGTTATATTCACTATAGTTTTTATGGTATTTGCACTTATTATTTCTTTTAATTTTATTGATATTAAAGAGGAAAAAGTAAAAACAGTAAAAGAAAGCATAAATGAAGTAAAAGATGGATTCATATTTATTTTAAAGTCACCAAGATTAAAAAGTCTACTTTTAATGTTAGGCTTTATGTGGGGAATGATATGCCTATTTGGAACATATCAGACAACATTATTAAAAGATATTAATGTGTCTGCTACATTTATTGGTATTATACTTGCTATACTAGATATAGTACAAGGAAAATCAGCAGTAAAAGCCAATAAATTTAATGAAAAACATAATAATAGATCATTAACGTACATATCAGTTAGAATGGCATTAGGAATTGCTATTGCAGGTGGAGTTGTAGTAATAGGAATGTATAGAATACCAATGCTTGCAGTTATTATATTTACATATATTTTAAGGTATTATGATAAGGGAGTATTCCAAATTCTAAAGAAAAGGTATATGGGTAATTTTATGACACCAGAAATACTTACAAAAATATATGCAGGAAACAGTATAATAGCAAGTATATTTAGAATGCTTGCAGGAGCAATAGGATCATATTTACTTACAATTATGACAATACAATATGCTATGGTAGTAGTAGGAATATCATTTAGTGTTATTACATTATTATTTGCAATATATATGAAAACAAGAATTGGATTAAAACCAGAAGAATATACTAAAAAAGATGTTGTATGTATAGGATAAGGAGGAAACTAAAAAATGAAAATTACATATGAAGATAAAGTATTAGATGCAACTCCACGGAATTACAGTATATGAATTATTAAAAGAGGAAATTAGAAATGCAAAAACAGAAGTAATTGCATGTATGTGTAATAATGAAGTAAGAAGCTTAAACTTAAAATTAACTGAAAATTCAAAAGTAGAGTTAATTGATTTAAATAGTAAAGATGGAATGATGATTTATATAAGAGGTATAATGTATATTGCAGCAAAAGCATTAAATGAGTTATACCCAGATGCTCTTTTAACAGTGAATTATCAACTTTCAAATGCCATGTTTTGTGAATTAGAAAATATGAAAGTAACAGAAGAAATGATACAAAATATTCATAGAAAAATGGGAGAAATTATTGATAAAGATTTAGAAATTAGAAAAGTGAAGATGACTGTTAAAGAAGCACAAGAGTTTTACGAAAAAGAAAAAACATTAAAAGGAAGGATACAAATTGATGCAGAAACATCATTTGGAGCATCCTTATATTACTGTGAAGAATATTTTAATTACTTTTTTGGTGTTATGCCAATATCAACAGGGTATACAAAGGTATATGATATTGTAAAATATAGAGATGGATTTATTGTACGTTATCCAAATTGGAAAACACCAACAAAGCTTAGTCCATTTGTAGAAAATAAGAAATTAGTTTCTACTTTAGACGAATATGAAGATATATATAAACTGATTGGAATTAATACTATTTACAAACTAAATCGTGAAGTAAAAAAAGACAATGCGCAAGATGCAATTTTGTTATCTGAAAGTTTACATGAAAAGAAAATTGCAGAACTTGCGGATAATATTGCAAAAAATAAACAAGTTAAAGTGGTACTAATTGCAGGCCCATCTTCATCTGGAAAAACTACTTTTGCAAAAAGATTAGGAATTCAACTAAGATTAAATGGGTTAAAGCCAGTAACCATATCAGTAGATAATTATTTTGTAGAAAGAGAAGATAACCCAAAAGATGAAAATGGTAACTATGATTTTGAATGTATAGAGGCACTAGATATTAATCTATTTAATGAACATTTACTAAAATTATTAAATGGTGAAGAAATTAAAGTTCCAACTTTTGATTTTACTACTGGACATAAGAAATATAACGGAGAAACAATGAAACTAGCAGATGACGAAATATTAGTAATTGAGGGTATTCACTGCTTAAATGACCGTTTAACAAGTTCTATTCTAAAAGAACAAAAATACAAAATTTATATTAGTGCATTAACTGTACTAAATATAGATTATTATAATCGTATTTCAACAACAGATACTAGGTTAATTAGAAGAATTGTAAGAGATAATCAATTTAGGGGGTATAGTGCAACACATACCATCAAAATGTGGTATTCTGTAAATCGTGGAGAAGAAAGATACATATATCCATTCCAAGAAGAAGCAAATAGTATGTTTAATTCATCACTTATATATGAATTAGGAGTATTAAAAGACTATGCACTACCACTACTAAAAGAAATTAAAAATACACAACCAGAATATGCAGAAGCAACCAGATTAATTAGATTATTAAGCTATTTTGAATCCATTCCACAAGAAGCAATTCCTAAAACATCACTAATACGTGAATTTATAGGAGGCAGTTTACTTGCAGATTAGAAAAAATGAGAATGTAAAGGGTAGGTCTTGTGCCTACCTTGTTGCACAATTAAAATTTAGAAAGGATTACATTTATGTTTAGCAAATTTACAGAAATAGACGAAGAATTTATATGTGAAAATTGTGGCAAAAAAGTACAAAAATTAGGTTACTCATGTCGTAATCATTGCCCGTATTGTTTACACTCTAAACATGTAGATATAAATCCAGGAGATAGGGCAGAAGAGTGTCATGGGGATTTGGAACCAATTGGTATAGAAACCAATTCTAAAAAAGGGTATATAATAGTATTTAAATGCAAAAAATGTGGAAAGATACGTAAAAATAAAATGGCAACAGATGATAATATGGAACTAATAATAAAACTAAGTAGTAATCCAGTTTAAAATAGGAAAAGTAGCGAAGCTACTTTTCCTATACCTCTCTTATAAAATTAGCATTTGTATAATCTTTTCCCTCAAACCTTTTTTCTTGTTTCACAGTTTGAATAACCTCATTAATTTCTAAAATATTTTCATTTAAAATATCAATTCTAACAGAATCAATCAGTAATTCAGAAAAATCAATTGATGTAATTTTACTATTATAAATAGTATTAATAGTTTGAACAGAGTCGGGTATTACAGGGAAATAAAGTCCTAATCTATCTTTTAAGTAATAACTATGTTTACTTTTACAAAGTGATTTACAATTTGGATAACACTTATTAGACTTACCTAAAACACAGTATCCAAGAGTCATAACAGGAGTATTTCCATATACAATTAATTCTGTATTAACATTAGCTAAATTAGAAATTTCTATTATATCTTGCTTATTTAACTCAGGAGATAGAGTAATTAAATTTAAGCCTAAATTTTGGTATGCTTCTAAAGAATAATTATTAAACACATTTAAAGTATAATTTCCTATAAATTCATAACTATCTTTATACTTTTCAAGCATATTAAATGTTCCTAAATTAGATAATACAAAACCTTTTATATCATATTCTTCTAATGCTTTATTAATATTATTTGTAAATAAATTTCTATAGTTCGATTTAATAATAGTTGGCATATAAATATATGTATTAAACTCAGAACTTATATTTTTAATAATATTTGAATAATCTGACATAGCAAAATACTTTAGAGGTATATATATACGGTCTACTTTTTCTAATTCTGAATAATTTGTATTTACATCTAAAATATTTAATAAAAGAGAAACATTCTTTTTGTAAACCTTCTTTTTTGAAGGTGCAACATCAAAAAATATAGGTAGATTATTTGGAATATCTCTTTTAAAGTTATTTATAATATAACAAGATACCTTCTCTATACATTCACGGCGTAATTCATTTAAATCAGAGATATTTAAGTACAAATTATCATCTAATTCAATATCAAAATTAGTAAAAATAAAAGGAGAATTTCCAGTTTTAGAAAATTGTATTATAACACGTTCTTTAGTAATAGGCTGTTTTTCAGCATCTACAGGTATTATATTAGAATTAATTTCTAAATTAACACTATCACTAAATACCTTAACAAAAATAGGTGCATTTTTTACTATTTTAATATAACAAGATAGAGGGTGCTTTTTTAATTCACCTTGATAAGAATTTTTTGCTTTAGTAAGAAGAGATTTACTTTCTAATTTATAAATTTTATCTCCGAGGATTAATATTACCTTTCATTCTTCCAATAGTTACAAGCTGACCGATTAACCGCATAATCTATATTATTTTTTCCCATCATTAATTCAGAAATTCTATATTTAGTTTCTTCTTTTTCAAAAACAATAGTATCACCAATTGTTAAATTATCATTTAAATTTAATGTAATATGTCCTTTTGTTTTATTATAATTTGCTACATTACCAATATAGACACCTACATTACTAGGTTTTTCTTTAAAAATTAAACTTCTATTTGCATCTGAATCTAAATGACCATTAGAAAATCCACCACGATTAAATACTTGTAATAAATCTTTTTTATCTTGTTCATCAATTACAAATTGATTATTAGAATAAGCTAAATCAATATATTTTCTATAAATTCTAGTAACAGTTGCAACATATTCAGGTGTTTTCATACGTCCTTCTATTTTTAAAGAAGAAACACCAATACTAATTAAATCTGGAATATATGAAAGACCACATAAATCTTTAGGGCTTAGTATATAGCCTTTATCCATACAAATTTCTTTATTTGAATTTACAACAAGTTCATAAGGAAGCCTACATGCTCCAGCACATTTTCCACGGTTTCCGAGAACGCCCACCAATTATGCTAGAAAGTAAGCATTGACCAGAATATGAAATGCAAAGGGCACCATGAATAAACACCTCAAGTTCAATATTAGAATGAGATTTAATAAATTCTAATTCTGTTAAAGAAGTTTCACGAGATAGTACAACTCTTGAAAAACCTAAATTTTCTAATTCTTTTGCACCCTCTAAATTATGAATACTCATTTGAGTGCTTGCATGAAGAGGAAGTTCTGGCATATATTTTAAAAGCATAGAACATAAGCCATAATCTTGCACAATTAAAGCATCAATTCCCATTCTATATGCTTCTTTTGCAAGAGACAAAGCTTCTTCTAATTCATTATTTTTAATTAGTGTATTTAGTGCCAAATGTACCTTAACATCTCTTAAATGAGCATAATTAACCGCATCTTCAAGTTCACTCAAATCAAAGTTTTTAGCTGAAACTCTTGCACTAAACATAGATGCACCTAAATAAACTGCATTTGCACCATTTTGAACAGCAGCCCTTAAACATTCAAAATCACCAACTGGCGCTAATAATTCTATTTTATTCATTTGTATTACCTCTAATTTTAAAAAATTTCATTAATATTGTAACACAAATTTTAAAAAATTCATACTATATCATATAAAAACAAACAAGGAGGGAAAAACAATGGAAGAATCTAGAAACTGCGGATGTGGATGCGGATGTAACAATAACTGTGGAGGCCTTTTCGGAGGTTGTGGTGACAGTGAAATTTTATTCTTCATAATCATATTCTTATTATTATTCACAAACTGTGGATGTGGATGCGGAAGAGGATGTTGCTAATCCAAATAAATACTTAAAAAATAGAGCATGGTTCTTACCATGCTCTTAAGCTTATATCATCTTATTTATTTTTTCTTCTAGTTCTAACCAATTATCAACTCGTTCAATCTGTGTTGGAATATTTTTATTAACTACAGAAGTAAACAATATACTTTTTATATTTTCGTTACGTACTGCTTCACAATGCTTAATAGAATCATCTATTAGTAAATCAATATTATTTTTTTTACATATAGAAGCTTTATCTATACAGTTAAACAATATTTTTGAATAGGAGATATTGTTTGATTTTAAATAGTCTATGGTAAAATCTTCAGTTCCCTTAAATAATTCTCTTTCTTCTCCTCTTGCAGTAACAATATAAATATCATGTCCATTTTCAATAAAACGACCGAATTACTTCACTTGCATTTTCTTTTACTTTTGTGGCTTTAAAAATTTTAAGGTAATTATCTAAACAAAATTTATAAACGTTAGGTGTAGAAGGGTCGCCACGCATTACATCTACCATATGTTCCTGTATTTCTCCATCTTTATCATATTTAATAACATAATCCTTCATAGCAAAAGAAGTATCAGTAATAACATCATCAATATCAATTCCAATTCTCATAAATTTTACTCCTAATTCTTTTTTGCTATTATAACATAGGGTAATATATTAAACAAGTTATTCTAAATTTTTCTAATACTATGGACTTTTTTAAAAAAATGTCATAAAATAGGTACATAAACAAAAAGAAAGGGGAAAATCATGTTAGCAGAAAAAATTATATTTAATGTATTAGCATTTTCCTTATTTGTAATCATGTTCTTTAAAATGATTAAGAAAAATGATACAAACTATGTTGTAGTTCTTTGTATGCAAGCACTTGGAATTGCAATCAATTTCATAGAAATTATATTTCAGTGGAAAATAAATACATTTATAAGAATACTTATTTATTTAATTTCTGTTATAATTCCAGCAGTAATTATTTATATAGAATTTAAAAATGTAAATTTTTCAGAACTTATATACATTACACTTAGTAAAATTGCTACATTCTTTAATAATAACAAGCTTAGCAAAAACTTTTTAATAAAGTTAGTAACAAAATATCCAGAAAGTTATTTAGGACATAAAATGCTAGCGAAAATTTATGAAAAAGAAGGCGGAATGAGAAAAGCGATAGATGAATATGTACAAGTAATTGACATTAACAAAAAAGATTATAACTCATATTACCAGATATCCTACCTTTTAAACGAATTAGACAAAAAGCAAGAAGCAGCAGAGATGTTAGAAAACCTATTACGTAAAAAGCCAGATATGATAGAGGCAACAGAACTTTTAGGAGATATATATTGTGAACAAGAACGTTATAAGGAAGCTGCAAATATGTATAATGAAGCATTAAAATATAATCCGACAAGTTATGAACTATATTACAATATGGGAATGGTATATACAATGTTAAACGATTTCCAAAATGCAAAAATTTGTTATGAAAAGGCAGCAGAAATTAATACACTTCTTTACAATTCTTATTATAGTTTAGGACAAATTAGTTTTATATATAACGATTTAGATGAAGCAGAAAAATACTTTATGAATGCATTAGCAGATAATCTATTAGAACCAAAAGCATATTATAATTTAGCTAAAATATGTATGCTTCGTGGAGAAAAAGAAAATGCAATTAACTATTTAAATGTAGCAATTGAAATTGACCCATATATGTATAAAAAGGCAGAAAAAGAGCCAGTATTCATCCCAATAAAAGCACATATGAACTTTCCTAATTTAGAAGAAGTAGAACCAAAACCATTAGAATTAACAAAAAAAGAAAAGAAAGTACAAAAACATTTAGAAGAAACAACTAAAATAGTAGGAAAATTAAGCCGAAACGAGCAAACAAATAAAAAAGAATACAAAGAAATTAGAAAAGATATACAAAAAGAAAGAGAAGAATAATTTTAGAAAACAAAAATACAATTAAATAAGAAAGGGATGTGATTAGATGATTAAAAATATAGCTATTATTGGTGGAGACTTAAGAATTGTTAAATTAGCTTCTATGCTAAAAAAAGAAAACTATAATGTAAAGACATATGCGCTAGAAAAGGCACATGAACTTGTAGATACTAAAACTAACAATATAAAAGAATGTGTAAAAGATGCAGATATTGTATTAGGACCATTGCCATTGTCTAGTAGTGGAGAATTTGTAAATACACCATTTAGTGAGGAAAAAGTCCAAATAGAAGATTTAATAAATGAAATAGGAGGAAAAACATTTATTGCAGGTTCTATTAAGCAAGAAGTGTACGAAATGGTAGAAGAAAAAGACATTACAATTTTAGATATTATAAAAAGAGAAGAATTAGCTGTATTAAATGCAATTTCTACAGCTGAAGGAGCAATTCAAATTGCAATTAATGAAACACCAAAGAATTTACATGGGAATAATGTACTAGTACTAGGATTTGGAAGAATAGGGAAAGTGCTATCTAAAATGTTAGATGGAATTGGAGCAAGAGTAGCATGTGAAGCAAGAAAAACAACAGATCTTGCATGGATAAAGGCATATGGATATGAGCCAATCAATCTAATAGAATTAAAAGAAAATCTAAATAGATTTGATATTATTATTAATACAATACCATATGTAGTATTAGACAAAGACATGCTAGGGCAAGTAAAAGAAGATGCTTTAATTATAGATTTAGCATCTGCACCAGGGGGAGTAGATAAACAAGCAGTAAAAGAATTAGGTATAAAATTTAATTGGGCATTATCACTTCCAGGAAAAGTATCACCAGTTACATCAGCAGAATTTATGAAAGAAACATTATTAAATATGTTTAAAGAAATAGATAATAATTAAAAACGAAAGAAAAGAGGTAAATATTATGACAATTATACAAGCAATTATTTTAGGAATAGTACAAGGATTAACTGAACTATTACCAATATCAAGTTCAGCACATTTAAACATTATACCATGGATATTTAATTGGCAAATGCCAGAAAGTTTTGATGTTGCCCTACATTTAGGAACATTACTTGCAATAACTATATTTTTCTTTAAGGATTGGTTAGCTTTATTTAAAGGTGGATACGACCAAGTTGTAAAAAAGAAAAAATCAACAGAAGGAAGACTATTTTGGTATATAGTTATTGTAACAATACCAACAGGAATTTTAAGTTTAGTATTAGATAAGCTATCTGATAAGATATGTGAAAAATTTGGAATAGAAATGATATTAATAGCAGTGGCACTTATTGTTTTAGGAATTGTTCTATATGTTGTAGATAAAAAATCAAAATCAGAAGTAAAACTTGAAAACATGACATTTAAACAATCGTTTTTAATAGGATTATCACAAGCAATAGCAGCAGCTTTTCCAGGAACTTCAAGGTCTGGTATAACAATGACTGTAGCAAGGGCATTAAAATTAGACAGAGAAAGTGCAGCAAAATATTCATTTTTACTATCAACACCAATTATTTTAGCAGCAGTATTAGTAAGTATAAAAGATTTTGAATTTACACTTGCTTTCTTTATGGGAGTGCTATTTAGCTTTATAACTGGAATAGTAGTAATAAAATTCTTGCTAGAGTATCTAAAAAAAGGAAGCTTCAAAGGATTTGCAATTTACCGTGTTATTATAGGTATTGCAATTATTGTGTTGACATTTGTATTATAAAAATTTAGGAAAATAAATAGAGATATGGTAATTATTCAAAGCCATTTAATACAAAATATTGTGTATATTAGAACCCCCAGTCGTTCTTACGAACGACAGCCCCCTTAAATAAAGGGGCCTCTACTCTATTATTTTAGACTAGAATAGTTTATTTTAAATTGTAGAGAAAAGCCTCCTTTACTTAAGGGAGGTGGCAGTGCGTAGCACTGACGGAGGGTTCTTACAGAATTATTCATACAGAGATGTTTTCAAAAAAGCATTGAATATTTACTAGATATTTTAGTTCTTTAAGCAAAGTACTTGCAATATTGGAAAAACGTGGTATAATATAAAAGCTAAAATTAAAAAATCAGAAAGGATTTGAATTAAATGAGTATAAAAATTGAAAAAACAGACAAAAAAGATGAATTAAAATTAGAATTTACAATTGAAGCAGCTAAATTTGATGAAGCAATGAAAAAAGTATATGCTAAAAGTGCAAAATATTTTAACATACCAGGTTTTAGAAAAGGAAGAGCTCCAATGAATATTGTAGAAAAATATTATGGAGATGAAATTTTCTATGAAGATACTTTTAACGAAGTAGTACCAGAAGTATATGCAAAAGAAATAAAAGAAAACAATATAGAAGCAGTAAGCCGTCCAGATATTGATGTAAAGCAAATTGGAAAAGGACAAGACCTAATATTTACAGCAATTGTTCAAACAAAACCAGAAGTTAAACTTGGTAAATATAAAGGTATAGAACTTAAAAAAGTAGAGTATAATGTATCTAGCGAAGATATAGAACATGAATTAGGACATATGCAAGAAAAGAATGCAAGATTAGTTGTTGTAGAAGATAGAGCAGTAGAAAAAGATGATGTAACAGTTATCGACTTCGAAGGTTTTGTAGATGGAAAAGCATTTGAAGGTGGAAAAGCAACTAACCATGAACTAACTATCGGAAGTAATACATTTATTCCAGGATTTGAAGATCAAATCATAGGAATGAAAATAGATGAAGAAAAAGACATAAATGTTAAATTTCCAAAAGATTACTTCTCAGAAGAATTAAAAGGAAAAGATGCTACTTTCAAAGTAAAATTACATGAAATTAAGAAAAAAGAATTACCTAGCCTAGATGATGAATTTGCAAAAGATGTTAGTGAATTTGATACATTAAAAGAACTAAAAGATAGTATCAAAGAAAAGATGGAAGAAGAAAACAAGAAAAAGGAAAAATATGAAACAGAGGATGCTGCTGTAAAAACTGTATGTGACAATGTAGAAATTGAAATACCATCAGGAATGATTGAAACAGAAGTAGATAGCATGGTACAAGAAATTGAACAAAGATTAGCATATCAAGGAATGAAATTAGAACAATATTTGCAAATGCTTGGCAAATCTATGGTAGATTTCAGAAAAGAATATGAAGAACAAGCTCGTACTTCTGTTAAAAATCGTTTAGTAATAGAAGCTATTATTAAAGAAGAAAAAATTGAAGCTTCAAAAGAAGATGTAGATGCAAAAGTAAAAGAAATGGCAGAGCTATATGGTAAAAAAGAAGAAGAACTAAAAGCAAACGATAATTTCATTAAATATATAGAAGATTCAATGAAAAATGAAAAGGCAGTAGAATTTATAATAGAAAATGCAAAAATAAAATAAAAAAGCAATTGTAGAAGTTAGGGGAATTAAAAAATGAATATTTTGACAACCTCTAACTTTTATGGTATAAAAAAAGAAATATATTTAAATACAAGGGAGGAAAAATTATGTTAGAACAAAATAGTTTAGTTCCATATGTTATTGAACAAACAAATAAAGGAGAAAGATCATATGATATATTCTCAAGACTTTTAAAAGACAGAATTATTTTTATGGGAGAAGATGTAAATCCGACATCTGCAAGTTTAGTAATTGCACAACTTTTATTCTTAGAATCAGAAGATCCAGATAAAGAAATCTTTTTATACATAAATTCACCAGGAGGATCTATTACAGATGGAATGGCAATTGTAGACACTATGAATTATATTAAATGTCCAGTTTCTACAATATGCGTAGGAATGGCAGCAAGTATGGGAGCAGTTTTACTTAGCTGTGGGGAAAAAGGAAAACGTTTTGCACTTCCAAATGCAGAAATTCTAATACATCAACCATTAATAGGTGGAAACGGAATTTCAGGGCAAGCAACTGAAATAAAAATTCATGCAGACCATATGGTAAGAACTAGGGAAAAATTAAATAAAATACTAAGTGAAAGAACAGGTAAACCGCTAGAGACAATTGAAAAGGACACAGAAAGAGATAACTATATGACAGCAGAAGAAGCTTTAAAATATGGATTAATAGATGGAATTATGGATAGAAAGAACTAATGAAAACTAACAAAGTAAAGTGAAAGGAATGGAATAAATGGCTAGAACTCCAAGTGAAAGAAATATAAAATGTTCATTTTGTGGAAAAACACAAGATATGGTAAAAAGGATAGTAGCAGGACCAGGTGTATATATATGTGACGAATGTATTTCTTTATGTAGAAATATTATAGAAGAAGATTATGTAGCAGAGGAAGAAACTGGATATACAATAGATAGGTTAACAAAACTTCCAAAGCCAGAAGAAATAAAAAAGAAATTAGATGAATATGTAATTGGGCAAGAGGAAGCAAAAAAGACTTTAGCAGTTGCAGTATATAATCATTATAAAAGAATTAATACAGAAGATGAAATAAGTGATGTAGAAATCCAAAAAAGTAATATATTACTACTAGGACCAACAGGCTGTGGAAAAACAATGCTTGCGCAAACACTTGCAAGAATGTTAAATGTACCATTTGCAATAGCAGATGCGACTACACTAACAGAAGCAGGTTATGTAGGAGAAGATGTTGAAAATATTCTATTAAAACTAATTCAAGCAGCAGATTACGATATAGAAAAAGCAGAAAAAGGAATTATCTATATAGATGAAATAGACAAAATTACAAGAAAATCTGAAAACCCATCTATCACAAGAGATGTAAGTGGAGAAGGTGTTCAACAAGCACTTTTAAAAATTGTAGAAGGAACAGTTGCATCTGTTCCACCACAAGGGGGGAGAAAACATCCACACCAAGAATTTTTACAAATTGATACTTCAAACATTTTATTTATTTGTGGAGGAGCATTTGAAGGAATAGAAAAAATTATAGAAGAAAGAATTGGACAAAAAACTATTGGATTTGGAGCAAAAATAGAAAGTAAAAAAGAATTTGATAAATATAAAGTATTTGAACAATTACTTCCACAAGATTTATTAAAATTTGGCTTAATACCAGAATTTGTAGGAAGATTACCAATAATTGCAACATTAAGAGAATTGGATCGTGAAGCTTTAATACAAATTGTAACAGAACCAAAAAATGCATTAGTAAAACAATATAAGAAGCTATTAGAACTAGACGATGTAGAACTAGAATTTGAAAAAGAAGCATTAAATGTAATTGTAGATAAAGCAATTGAAAGAAATACAGGAGCAAGAGGATTACGTTCAATTATTGAAGATATTATGCGTGATATTATGTTTGAAGTACCATCAAATCCTAAAATAGAAAAGTGTATTATAACAAAGGAAACAGTAGAAAGTGGAAAACCACCAAAACTTGTTATAAATGAAGAAAGAGTAGCAAAAAAGCATGTAAAAAAGAAAAAGGTAATACCAAATAAAAATTTTGAAACTGCATAAAAAGATAAGTTTATTAAAGAAGTACACAGTAAATGTGTGCTTCTTTAATGCAATAGGAAATTTTCCGAAATTTCTTAAGTTATGTTTTTTTATCTAAATAACTTGACAGTATAGCTAAATACATATAAAATAGAAGAGTAGGTTTAATATATTAAGAAAAAGAAAATTAAATATATTAGAACATTGAAAATTAAATAGAAAGAGGTGTAAGATTATGGAAATCGTAATCATTATCGCCACTGTTCTAATCTCAGCTATTGTATTTATACCAATAGGTGTAGCAATACGTAAAAAAATAGCTGAATCTAAAATCAAAGGTGCAGAAAATGAAGCAAAACAGATATTAGAACTTGCAAGCAAAGAAGCTGAAAATAAGAAAAAAGAAGAAATATTTAAAGCAAAAGAGCAAATCATGCAGGAAAGAAAAGACTTAGAGCAAGAGATTAGAGAAAGAAGAGGCGAAATTCAAAAGCAAGAATCAAGAATTATACAAAAAGAAGAAAATCTTGATAAAAAAGAAGAAAATTTGGAAAAAAAGGAAAGAGAGACAGATAAGAAATATCAAGAATTAGATGAAAAGGAAAAAGAATTAGAAAATGCTGTTAATGAGCAAATGGAAAAACTTCAACAAATAGCTAGGTTATCAGTAGAAGAGGCAAAAAAACTTTTACTTACAGAAGTAGAAAAACAAATAAAACAAGAAAAAGCAGCTATTATTCGTGAAGAAGAAACAAAGGCAAAAGAAGAATCTACTAAAAAAGCAAAGGAACTATTAACATATGCAATTCAAAAATGTGCAGCAGATCATACATCAGAGACAACGGTTTCAATTGTAAACCTTCCAAATGACGATATGAAAGGTAGAATTATTGGTAGAGAAGGCAGAAACATTAAAACAATAGAAAATTTAACAGGAATTGATTTGATTATTGATGATACACCAGAAGCAGTTATTCTATCAGGTTTTGATCCATTAAGAAGAGAAGTAGCTAAAATTGCATTAGAGAAGTTAATTGAAGATGGAAGAATTCACCCAGCTAAAATTGAAGAGATGGTAGAAAAGGCAAAAGAAGAAGTACAGGCTATTATTAAATCAGAGGGAGAAAGAGCTACTTTAGAAACTGGTGTTATGGGATTAAATCCAGAAATTGTTATGTTACTTGGAAAACTAAAATACAGAACAAGTTATGGACAAAATGTATTAAATCATTCAATAGAAGTATCAAATTTAGCAAGAATTATGGCAGATGAATTAGGCTTAGATACTAAACATGCAAGACGTGCAGGTTTATTACACGACATTGGAAAAGCATTAGACCATGATATGGAAGGAACACACGTAGAAATAGGTGTAGACATATTAAAAAAATACAAAGAAAATCCACTTGTAATAAATGCTGTAGAAGCTCACCATGGCGATGTAGAGCCACAGACATTAGAAGCTGTTTTAGTACAAGCAGCAGATGCAATTAGTGCATCACGTCAAGGTGCAAGAAGAGAAACTTTAGAAGCATACATTAAACGTTTAGAGCAATTAGAAGAAATTGCAGATTCATTTGAAGGTGTAGATAAATCATTTGCTATTCAAGCAGGTAGAGAAATTCGTATTATAGTAAAACCAGAAAAAATTTCAGATGCAGATATGATATTACTTGCAAGAGATGTAGCAAAGAAAGTAGAAGATGAAATGGATTACCCAGGACAAATAAAAGTAAATGTGATTCGTGAATCACGTGTAATCGAATATGCCAAATAAAAAGCATAGGGCAAAGTTAAACACTTTGCCCTATGCTTTTTTCGCAACAATATCGCTTGTTTAGAGTTCGCTAATTCCTTCAATACGAAAAATATGCTCTTTGAGAGTAAAAATCTCTGTATCTAAAGATGCGAACTGAACTATAAGCCAGTCAACAAGTTGCTCCAAGGTTTCCACAGAAGCATAGATATAACCAAACTTAGCTTTCTGGGTTACGAAATACTGAAATGCAGTATCAGTTATGCTATAACTCTGCTGTGCAGTTGTGGGTGCAACAGTTTTAACGTCTTTTTCGTCATACCCTTCAACAATCGTATTTTTTAAGATGTCATCTGTGGTGGTTAAATATACTTGCAACCGTCTTAATCCTTCATGGGATTGTAATACATTCCCTTTGACGAAAATACAAGTTTCGCTTTTTGTTAATGCCATAGGTAAACCTCCTTTTGCATTAAATGATACTAAATTATTGCTATAACTTTATTATAACATTTAAATTAACATAAATCAAATTTTTCCAATTTTAAAATAAAAAATATTTTACTTTAACTAATTATAGTGTATAATATAAACATGTAAAAAAGAAAGGAAGAGAAAAATGAAAATTTTAGCAGTAGGAGATATTGTTGGAGAAAATGGATTAAAAAAAGCTAAAGAGATATTACCAGAATTAAAGAAACAAGAAAATATAGATTTTGTTATTATGAATGGAGAAAATGTTGCAGATGGAATGGGAATTACACATAAACATTATAAGCAAATGATAGAAATGGGAGTAGATGTTGTAACTCTTGGTAACCATACTTGGGCTAAAAAAGATGTATTTACATTTATAGACGAAGAAGAAAGGTTAATAAGACCAGCCAATTATACAGAAGGTGTTTTAGGAAAGGGATATGTAATAGTAGAATGTAAAAATAAGAAAATTGCTGTTATTAATTTAATAGGAAGAACAGAAATGAATGTGCTATCAGAAAACCCTTTTACAAAAGTAAAACATATTTTAGAAGAAATAGATAAAAAAGCAGATATTATTGTGGTAGATTTTCATGCAGAAGCAAGTGCAGAAAAAATAGCAATGGGATACTACTTAGATGGGAAAGTAAGTATTGTATTTGGAACACATACACATGTTCAAACAGCAGATGAAATTATTTTAGAAAATGGAACAGGTTATATTACAGATATAGGTATGACAGGACCTATAAAATCAGTTATTGGAATGGAAGTAGGTGCATCACTAAAACGATTTGAAACAAGTTTACCAGAAAGATACAAATTAGCAGATGGTAAATGTGGCTTTTGTGGTTGTATTTTTGAAGTAGATGACGAAAATTGTCGAATTACTAATATAAAAAGACTAAAAATGCAGTAAAATGGCTAAAAATGACGATGAAAAATTCCTTTTTTTACCAAAAACTACTAGACAATAATTCTAAAATATAATATAAATATAATTGTTAAAAAAATGAAACAAAAATTAAATTTTAGGAGGCAGAAAAAATGGAAGTTTTAAAAATTTCATCAAAATCAAATCCAAATTCAGTAGCAGGAGCAATTGCTGGTTTGGTAAAGGAAAATGAAAGAGCAGAAATGCAAGCAATTGGAGCAGGAGCATTAAACCAAGCAATTAAGGCAGTAGCAATTGCAAGAGGATTTGTAGCACCAACAGGAGTAGACCTTGTTTGTGTACCAGCATTCGCAGAGGTTGAAGTCGAGGGGGAAGACAGAACCGGAATCAGAATTGTGGTAGAATCGAGAGACTAAGAAAAAAAGATAAATTTTTATGGGGGAATATGGGCTTTTATTAAGGCATATTCCCTCTCTATTTTTGTTCACACATAGGGGGGTAAAAAAGGAGGTGTAAAAAAGAAATATATATAGCTTAAAATTTAAAAATAAAAGGAGAAGATGAAATATGGAAAAAGAATTATTACCACCTAAAATGGACATTGTATTTCAAGCACTATTTAGAAAAGGAAATGAAACAATAACAAAAGCATTTATATCAGAGATTATAGGAAAAAATATACAAAAGATAGAATTAGATAAAAATAAAAACTTATTAAGAGAATATGCAAAAGATAAAATGGGAATACTCGACTTAATTGCGATACTAGATGATGGAGTAATATGTAATATTGAAGTTCAGTTATCAGATAATAAAGATATTGAAAAAAGGATATTGTATTATAATGGTAAAGCATATTCTCAACAGATGTTAGTAGGAGATAAATATAAAGATTTAAACCAAACAATATCAATAGTAATATTAGATTATAACCTAAAAAAATTAATGGACATACAAGAAGCACATACAATTTGGCATATAAGAGAAGATAATAACAATATAAAGTTGACAGATGTATTAGAAATACATATAATAGAGATACCAAAAGTAAGAGAAATGAAAGCAAAAGGAAGTAAAAATGCATTAATAGATTGGATTACATTTTTAGATAATCCAAATCAAAAGGAGGTATCTGAAATTATGAAGACAAATAAAGAAATACAAGAGGCTATGGAAAAATTAGAAGAGATTAGTAGTGACGAAGAATTAATGAGACTTGTTGAATTAAGAAGAAAAGCAATATTAGATGAAAACCAAGCTAAATATGCAGCAAGAGTAGTTGGAAGAGAAGAGGGTAGAAAAGAAGGAAGAAAAGAAGCAAAAGTAGAAGTAGCAAAAAAGCTGCTTAAAATGAATATAGAATTAGAAAAAATTATAGAAATTACAGAACTGACCAAAGAGGAACTGGAAAAATTAACAATGGAGGAAAACTAATTGAAATCTAATATTATAAAATATATATTTATTATAATTGTAGTAGTCTTAATTGGCTGTGCAAGTTATCTAATTTATGGGCAAAAAAATGAAGAACCAAATAAATCTGTAATTGAGGAAACTGAGGAAGAAACAAAAATAATTACAAATATTAGGGCACCAATTATATCTTTTGATACGATAAATCCAATTTTAAGTAAAAATCAAAATATACAAGATATTTCAAGGCTTATATATGAGCCATTACTAGATATAACAAGTGACAATAAAATAGCAATGTGCCTTGCAAAAGAGTGGACTAAACAAAGTAATACATCATATGTTATAAAATTAAAAGAAAATATAAAATGGCATGATGGAAATGAGCTAGTTGCAAAGGATGTTCAATTTACAATTGATAGATTAAAAGAAATAGGAGCAAATTCTATTTATGCTTATAATGTAGAAAAAGTAATTAGTGTTGAGGTAATAGATAAAAGTACAATTAAAATTAATTTAAACGAGGAAGTACCATTTTTTGAATACAATTTAACTTTTCCAATTATGTCACATTACTATTATGAAAATGAGGATTTTGTAAATACTGAAAAGAACAACAATCCAGTAGGAACTGGAAGATTCAAGGTATTAGAAAATAGTGAAAAAATCACATTAAAGAAAAATGATAATTGGTGGAAATATGAAGCAGAAGAAACGAAATTAGAAGAAATAGAATTGATTAAATATCAATCTATGGGAGAAGTTTATAATTCATTTAAAACAGGAAATATAGATTTACTTACTACTAAAACTATAGAGCTAGAAGACTATATTGGAACAATTGGATATTATAAAAAAGAATATTATGGTAGAAATTTAGATTATATTGCTTTTAACTGTGAAGAAAATATTTTATCAAATGTGGAAGTAAGAAAGGCTATTTCATATATAATTAATAAAGAAAACATAGTAGCTGGAATCTATAAAGGAGCATATTATAAAGCTAATTTTCCATTAGAATTTGGTAGTTACTTATATGAAGATAAAAAAGTAAGCTATGAAACAAATGAGGAAAAAGCAAGAAGTATTTTAGGACAGGCAGGTTGGATGTATAATAAAAAGATATGGCAAAGAGTTAAAGATTACAGAACTCAAAAGTTAAAATTTGATTTGGTTGTAAACAGTAGTAATGAAGCAAGAGTGCAAGTAGCAGAAAATATTAAACAGACATTATTAGAATTTGGAATTGATATTAATATAAGGAAAGTATCAGATAGCCAATATCAAAATTATTTACAAAATAGAAATTATGACATGATTTTAACAGGTGTATACAGTGGGCTTAGTCCAGATTTATCTCCATATTTTGGTGAAAATAATATAGCTAATTTTAATAATGAAGAAATGAGAAGTTTAATAAATGATGTTAAAAATATACAAGATGAAAAAGTTTTAAAAGAAAAATATAGTAGAATAGTTGAAATTTACGAAGAGGAAATGCCATATGTGTTTTTATATTATAGTAAAAATACATTGGTATATAGCCCAAATTTAGTAGGGGAATTGAATCCAAATAGCTATAATGTATATGAAGGAATTGGAACTTGGTATAGGCAGTAAAAAAATTTTTAAAAAAGTATTGACAAATGAAAAAAGTAATGTGATAATACATTTACAAACAAACGTTTTATAAATTAAAGGAGGAAAAAAAGAAATGGAAAATTCAGAAAAGAAAAAAGCATTAGAAGCAGCAATGTCACAAATTGAAAAACAATTTGGAAAAGGATCTGTTATGAAACTAGGAGAGTTTCAAGCTATGAATATAGAAGCAATTCCAACAGGTGCATTAGGATTAGATATTGCATTAGGAATAGGTGGAGTACCACGTGGAAGAATTATTGAGATTTATGGGCCAGAATCTTCAGGAAAAACTACTCTTGCTTTACATGTAGTAGCAGAAGCACAAAAAGCAGGAGGAGAAGCAGCATTTATAGATGCAGAACATGCATTAGACCCAGTTTATGCAAAACATCTAGGAGTAGATATAGATAATTTAATAGTATCACAACCAGATA
>CANOGC010000003.1 GCA_947565445.1 uncultured Clostridium sp.
TGGTAGTACAATAACATACAAATATAACGACAATGGAATAAGAACACAAAAAACAGTAAATGGAACAGTAACAAACTATTATGTAGATGGAAACAAAGTAATATATGAAAAAACAGGAAGTAATGTAATTTATTATACATATGATGAAAATGGAAACATAATAGGATTAAACTACAACAATACACAATACTACTACATAAGAAATGGGCAAAATGATGTAATAGGAATACTAGATAGCAACCTAAACCAAGTAGTAAGCTATGAATACGACAGTTGGGGAAACACCATAAGCATAAAAGACGCAAATGGAAACAATATAACAAGCAGTAGCAACATAGGAATAATAAACCCATATAGATACAGAAGTTACAGATACGACACAGAAACAGGACTATACTACCTAAACTCACGTTACTATAACCCAGAATGGGGTAGATTTATAAATGCAGATGGACTAGTAAGCACAGGACAAGGGTTACTAAGTCATAATATGTATGTATATTGTGAAAATAATTCGATAAAAAGAATTGATCCAATAGGAAATAGTTGGTTTAATATCATTATAAATGCAGCAAATAATGTAATGCTCAATGCAGTATTATCATCTATAAAAAATGTATCTAATGATCTAATACAAAAAAATAATATTTTATTATCTTCAAATAATAATGGTCATGGTAATGTGGGTACAAAAGGAAAACCAAATTCAACTGTGAAAAAACCAAATGGAGATTTACGTTCATATGGACCAGATGGGCGAGCTACCAAAGATACTGATTACAGTCATCCAAAACGTCATCCGAATTTGAAAAATCCTCATGAACATGATTGGACATGGGATGTCAATGGAGTACCACATAGAGGAGATGCTCATAACTTTCAAAGTCTTGTTTCTAAAATTGGAGAAGGTATAGGTGTTGGTGTTATTGGATATGCTATGTATAGAGGGATTAGAATGTTGCCATCATTGTTACCTGCTTTATGGTGGTCTATGCCAGCTAATATAGCAGTACCATAAAACTATTATAGGAGGATGAGATGAATTTAGGAATAGAATTTAAAATACCAAATAAATATGGAAATCATCTAAAACAAATTTTGACTAATATTGATAGAGAAGACTACATGTGGAATATAACTGAAGATGAAGTATATATAGCAGATAATATAAAAAATAGTGGTTTCTTATTTCCACAAGAAGAGAAAACACTAAGTAATGCAGAGTTTATAGATATAATTTCACAAGAGTCTTATTATATAGTATTTTTAAATATAAAATTATATGTAAAAGAAGATAATATTGTAATAAATAATTATGAAGATTTTGTTAAAAGTTCATGTATTTTAGTGTTACTTATAACTGATAATGAATTTGTAGAAATATATTCAAAAGATACAAATATTTTAAAGACGATTTACAATAATGCTGTAGAAAACAATTTTTGTAATATTAACTATATAACAGAAAAGAACTTTAAACGAAAGGAATTTTCGGCATATAGTGATTAATTCAATAAAGACATAGAATATAGAACCGAAAATAGGTGGAACTTTTACCACCTATTTTCTAATTATTCAAACAGCAATATCTTTGTTTTTCTAAATAACGAAAAATATATGAAGTTATTTTATAGACCTTTTTGTATGAGTTAGATAAGAAAAAATATTAAATTAATTCAATTATTAAAATCTTGAGCATACATTTAAACGAGGTATGCAATATGAACATTAAATTAAATTTTCCAAAAGATAACAACCATATTTATAATTTGGCTTTTGTAAAAGCAATGCTTATACATAGCACAATTGATAACTTAAACATTACTTATCTTGAAAAAGAAAAATTACAGCAAGAAGTTCTAGAATATTTAAAAAAGACTTGAACTCATATTGTAGTCAGAGTTACAATCAGAGACAATTAAAGGAGGAAAAGTCTATGAAAAAGAAAATAACAATTGTTATCTATTCAAGAAAGTCAAAATATTCAGATAAAGGTGATTCATGTCGGAAACCAAATAGAACTTGCAAAAGAATATATAAGGATTCATTATCCAGAAGATATATTTGATGTAAATATTATTGTTTTTGAAGATGAAGGATTTTCAGGAGGAACTACTGATAGACCACACTTTCAAAAAATGCTAAATCTAATAAAAAGTAATGGCTTCAATATACTAATTTGTTATAGATTAGACAGAATAAGTAGAAATATTGCAGATTTTGCTAGTTTAATTAATGAACTATCTAAGCATAATATTGACTTCATTTCTTTAAAAGAACAATTTGACACTCGTACGCCAATGGGTAGGGCAATGATGTATATAGCAAGTGTATTTGCTCAATTAGAAAGAGAAGTTATTGCAGAAAGAATACGAGATAACTTATTAGAATTAGCCAAAACAGGAACATGGTTAGGTGGAGATCCACCACTTCGGATTTTCAGCCGAAAGATATGAAAAAATAAGTATATGTGAAAAAGATGATAATAATCAAGTCCTTAAAAAGAATAAAAAAGCAAGTAAATTGATAATAAACGAAAAGGAATTAGTTACACTAAAACTAATATTTAGAAAATTTCTAGAACTAAAATCATTAACAAAGTTAGAAACTTACTTAATGAATAATAATATAAAAACACGAAAAGGTACATATTATAGTTTATTTGCACTTAGATGGATATTAACTAATCCTGTTTATGTACAAAATGATGAAAAAGCATTAGAGTATTTTAAAGAAAAGAAAATTCATGTCTATGCAGAAGAAGATACTAGAAATAAATTTGATGGAAGTTATGGTTTCTTGACTTATCATAAAACAAGTGGAAATAAAAATCTACCGAAGGAAGAATGGATTTTAGCTGTTGGATTGCATCCTGGTATTATACCTAGTATGGAATGGATTGCAGTCCAAATGTTATTAGAAAAGAATGCCGATAAAAGATACAGAGCAGCAGGATATACACAAAAACAAACAATAGCATCAGGACTTATTCGTTGTAAACATTGTGGTTCACTTATGAGACCTAGAAATATGGGAACAAGAAAATCTGATAATTCAGTTAATTATAGATACTATTGTGTGCTAAAAGAAAAGTCTAGGTGTCAAAAATGTAATGCAAAAAATGTAAGTGGGGAAGAGTTAGACAAAAAAATTGTTGATATAATCAAAAGTACATTTGTACCTAACTCTGCAATATATGAAGAACTTAAAAATATGACGTTTCCTAAAAAGGATAATACATACAATGATGAACTAGAAATATTGGAAAAACAGTATAATCAGAAACAAGATGAAATAAATAAAATAGTTGAAAAACTAACATATATCGATATCGACTTAATGGATATGATAAATACAAATCTTAAAAAGTTAAAGCAAGAAAAAGAAGATTTAGAAAAGAAAATTCAAAACATAAAATCAGGTTCTATTTCTAATACTAATAATAATGAAGTAAAAACTGCAAAAAACATTTTAAAGATATTAGACAATTCATTTAAAACTTTTGATATGTATGACTTAAAAACTAAAAGGGATCTTGTAAAAATATTTATAGAAAGTATTTATGGAGAAGGCGATGATGTAGAGATTAATTTCTTAAATAAAAAACTTGACGAAACTGCTAAAACTCTATTTGTACCTAGCATAACAAAAGTAAATGACTTTTTTTTAGATACTAATTTGCCACCAGACAAGGTGGGCGAAATCACATTTAAGAAATAATAACTCATTAGTTATTGCAGTATCAACTAATGATGCCCTAAGTGGTAATGCATCAAACATAGGATGCTTATTAAATAGAAACAACTACTTTTTCGTGCCTGTAAGGCAGGATAATCCTATCACTAAGCCACGTTCACTAGTATTTGATGCAGAATATATTATAAAAACTTTAGAATATGCTTTAGACAAAGAACAAATTCAGCCTATACTATTATGAATATAAGAAAAATGTAGAAAGCTCTTAGCTTTTCTACATTTTCTTTTGATATAAAACGAACAATTTTTCACTTTTTTTAAAAAAAGTATTGACAAGGAACTTTTGTTTGATTATAATAACAAATGTAAAATAAATGTTCGCAAAAATATTTATTAATTAGGAGGAATTAGCGATGAATTTAAAAATTGTAAATAAGAAGAAATTTATAAGAAGTATTATAATAGTATTTTTATTAATTATTGGAATAAGCTTTTTTGTTGGAAGTAAAAGTTTTTCTCATACAGAGATTAAATATAAAACTATATATGTATCTGAAGGAGATACTTTATGGAGTATTGCAAAAGAAGAACAAAATACAAATGAATATTATAGAAATGAAAATATTAGAAACATCATAGAACAAATAAAAAAAGTAAATAAAATGTCTAGTAGCGATTTACAAATAAACCAAGAATTAAAAATAAAAGAGTTATAAAGTATTGCATACTTTAAAAAGAGCCAACGTATATATAATATTGGCTCCTTTTACTTATTAGTTATAAATTAGCTAATGGATTGCTTTCTACTGCATTACGAACTTGCTCATTTGCAACATGAGTATAAATTTCTGTTGTAGAAATGCTAGCATGTCCTAATAATTCTTGAAGTGCTCTAATATCAACATTTCCATATTGATACATAAGAGTTGCAGCAGTATGTCTTAGCTTATGAACAGAATATTTATTGGTATCTAGTCCAGCTTTTTTTAATTCCTTTTTTACAATATATTGAACAGTTCTGTTACTAATACGTTCACGCCTTTCACTTAAAAATAAAGCATCTTTTGATTTATAATCAATTCCTTCTTTGGGGCGAACTTCTAAATAATTTGCGATTGCTTTCATACAAGAATTATTTAAGTAAATAGTACGTTCTTTATTGCCTTTACCTATAACTGTCATTTTGCATTCATCAAATTGTATATCTTTTATATTTATATTAACAAGTTCTGATAAACGCATACCACAATTTAAAAACAAAGTAGTTATAGCATAATCCCTTTCATTGTTTCTATTATCTTCATCACTTGCAACATATAATAATTTTTTGCTATCTTCCAAAGTTAAGTATTTAGGAGTACGTTTATCAAGTTTAGGTGTTTCTAAGTTTTGTGCAGGATTAGTATCAATTAACTTTGCTTTTGCAGATAAGTACTTAAAAAAAATACGAATACTAGAAACTTTTCTAGCTCTGGTTGCAGCCTTACTACGAAGTTCAGTTGCAAGGTAAGAAATAAAAGCATGTATATCATCTAATGTTATTTTTTGAATAACACTAATAGGTAAATCATTAATAGTAATATTTGCAAAATCAGTTTCATTAGTTAATCCATAATGAAGCTTAATAAACTTAAGAAACATAGCAAGGTCATAATTATATTCCTTAATACTATTAGGTGATTTATTTAGTATAGTTATAGAATAATCTAAAAATGAATTTAGATAATCTGGATTGTTTTCACGTTGTATCATATAATACCTCCAAAACAATAAAAATAAATTGTATAATAATTATACAACAAGAAATAATAAAATCCAACTAGTATTTACAATATCTCTATTTTATAGTTTACAAATTTATATTAATATAGTAAAATTGTTTTATAAAATAACAATAGATAGGAGGAAAAGTATGAAAAAATCAATAATCGCAATAATTGTTGTAATAGCTATTATTGCTATCATTGCTATAGGAATTTTTGCTATTAAAAATAAGGGTGGCATGCAAAAGGAATTAAAGCTACAAACAACTGAAGAAATGCAAAATATGCTAAATACAATATATTCTAGTGAAAATGTAGAATTACCTCAGCTAGAAAATGCTGTAATAGACGTATCTGATGTGATGCAAGTTACTACTTATACAGGATTACAATCTAATGAAAATGTAGAAGAATTAGTAATATCAGTACCTTTCATTAATTCACAGGCATATTCACTTGCAATAGTTAAGGTAAAAGAAAATGCAGATATAGAAAAAATGAAACAAGAAATGTTAGATAATATTGATATGAGAAGATGGATTTGTGTTTCAGCAGAAAAACTATACATTACAAACTATGAAAATATCATATTTTTAGTAATGTCTAGCGAAGATTGGGCAAAACCAGTATATAATGAATTTAAAAACTTTGTTGAAAATGACATAGGAAAAGAACTAGAAAAATCTGAAACATCAGATATTGACCTTCCACCAGAACTTTTATAAGAAAAAATATTAATAATAAAGCTTCCAATATAAATCTAATAGGAAGCTTTATTAATTAGAAAGTAGGAAAAAATGTTATTTACAAGTATTAGCTTTCTATATTACTTTTTACCAATTGTTATAACTATATATTTTATTACGCCAAAGAAACTACGAAATATGATATTATTTATGGCATCAATGTTTTTTTATTTTTATGGGGAGCCAAAGTATATTTTTTTAATGCTAGCTGAAATTTTGATAGCGTATATAGGAGCACTATTAATAGATAAGTATAAGAAAAAAAGTTTATTAGTAATTACTATTTCAATACATATTGGCTTACTATGTGTTTTTAAATATACTAATTTTGCTATATTAAATATAAATAGTATATTGGGAATAAATTTATCTCTTTTAAGAATAGCATTACCAATAGGAATATCTTTTTATACATTTCAAATTCTTAGTTATATAATAGATGTATATAAAGGTAAAGTAGAAGTACAAAAAAGCTTTTTGAAACTAGCAACATATGTATCTCTTTTTCCACAGTTAATTGCAGGGCCAATTGTAAGATATGAAACAATCGAAAAGGAATTAAATTCTAGAAAGCATAATTTCGAAAATTTTTCTTATGGTGTAAGCAGATTTGCAATAGGGCTTGCTAAAAAAGTTTTAATTGCAAATATGTTAGGTGAATTATGTAATAAATTTATTATTACAGATGAAAAAAGCATATTGTTTTATTGGATATTTGCAATAAGTTATATGTTACAAATCTACTTTGATTTTTCAGCATATTCTGATATGGCAATAGGACTTGGTAGGATATTTGGTTTTCATTTCTTAGAAAATTTCAATTATCCATATATTTCAAAAAGCATTACAGAATTTTGGAGAAGATGGCATATGTCTTTAAGCTCTTGGTTTAAGGATTATGTGTATATACCACTTGGAGGAAATAGGGAAGGGTTAAAAAAACAGCTAAGAAATATACTAGTTGTGTGGTTACTTACTGGCTTATGGCATGGAGCAAGTTGGAATTTTGTAATATGGGGGCTATTATTTGGATTTATATTGATTATAGAAAAAGTGTTTTTAGGAAAGTATTTAGAAAAGTGTCCAAATTTTGTAAAAAGGATATATGTATTATTTATTGTTATGATAAGTTTTATAATATTTAATGCAGAAAATATGAGAGAGGCTTGGGAGAATATAATAGGCCTATTAGGTTTAAATGGAGAAAGTTTTATAAACCCATATACAATATATTATTTAAAAAGTTATCTGGTAATACTTGTTGTTGCGATAATTGGTGCAACTCCACTTATTAAAGATATTACCTTAAAATTAAAGAAAATTGCAAAAGCAAATAGAATTATTAATGTATTAGAGCCATTATGTATTGTATTAATACTTCTAGTAGCAACTGCATATTTAGTAGATAATTCATATAATCCATTTTTATATTTTAGGTTTTAATAGGAGGGCTTAAATGAGTGATAAAGTAAAAAATATAACAATTACAATATCTTTCATGTTTACTATCATTATAATGTTAATTGTAAATTTAATAAAAACAGATACAAAAATTTCATTATCAGAACGAAGAAAACTTCAACAGTTTCCTGATTTTTCAATTGCAACGTTACTAAATGGTACATTTTTTGAAAACATTGATAAATATACAATGGATCAATTTGTAGGAAGAGAAGCATTTAGAAGCTTAAAAACAAATGTTGAAATACAATTACTAAAAAAACAAGATAGTAACAATATCTATAAATATGATAATACGTTAATTGAGCAAATATATCCTTTAAATGAAAAATCTGTAGTAAATATAACAAACAAAATGAATGATATTAATACTAGATATTTAGATGAAACAAATAAGGTTTACTATACTATAGTTCCAGATAAAAACTATTTTGTAAATAGTAATAACTTAAAATTGGATTATAACAAATTACAAAATATAATGGATAATAACCTAAAATGGGCAAACTACATTAATATATTTGATTGTTTAGACCTATCTTGCTATTATGCTACAGATTCACATTGGAAACAAGAAAAGTTACAAAATGTTGTTAAAAGAATTTCAACTAGTATGAATTTAAAAATTGCTAGAGAATACGAAGAAAAGAAAATAATGGACTTTAAAGGAGTATATGCAGGGCAATTTCCAATAAAGTCTGAAAGTGATGAAATAATAATACTAACAAATGATATAATAGAAAATTGTACAGTATACAACCAAGAAACAAACCAAAAGACAAAAATATATAATATGGAGAAAATAACTGCTCCAGACAAGTATGACATCTATTTATCAGGTGCAACGCCATTATTAACAATAGAAAACCCAAATTCAAATACAAATAAAGAACTAATTGTTTTTAGAGATTCTTATGGTAGTAGTTTAATTCCGTTGTTAGTAGAAGCATATAGTAAAATCACAGTAATTGATACAAGATATATATCGCCAAGAATATTAGGTGAATATGTAGAATTCAAGAATAATGATATATTATTTGCTTATAGTACACTATTGATTAATAATAGTACATCGCTAAAATAATACAAAAGTTTAAAAAGGAGAATATTTTAATATGGACTGTTTATCAAATAATGAATTTAAAAAATATTTAAAAAACAAAATATGTAAAGGATGTAGTAATAATTGTTTATTACTAGAACCTAATTGTAATAGAAGCAAAATCTTTATAAAAGATGAATATGAAAAATACTTGAAAAACAATAAATATGGGTTTTGATCCTATCTTTATTTACACAAAACTTTAGTAATACAGACCCTTTTATGTAGATTTAAAAACATAAAATGTGAAAATATGCAAAAACAATATATAAAAAGCGTGAAACTTTTCATTAAAATATGTATTAAAAACGTGAAAGCAAATTGATTTTTATAAAAAAGTAGTATATACTATTAATATGGAGGTATTGCTATGGAAAGAAAAATTTATCAAGAGTTAATAAATTGGAAAAATACCAATATTCAAAAACCATTAATGGTAATTGGTGCAAGACAAATAGGAAAAACATATATTATAAATGAATTTTGCAAAAATGAATTTGAAAATTATATATATATAAATTTATTAGAACATTCTGAAGTAATAAAAATATTTAAAGAAGAGATCAATACATTAGATAAATTTAAGAGAATGAAAATATATTTAGATATTGACATTAATCCAAAAAATACAATAATATTTTTTGATGAAATACAAGAATCTGAAGAATTAATAAGTGCATTAAAGTATTTTAATGAAAGCGAAGAACCTTTCAAAATAATATGTGCAGGAAGTTTATTAGGAGTAAAACTAAAAAGAATGCATTCTTCTTTTCCAGTTGGTAAAGTAAAAATGTTAAATATGTATCCGATGGACTTTGAAGAATTTTTAATGGCTAATGGAAATTGTGCTCTTATTGACGAAATAAGAAATTGTTATGAGAAGAATATTGCAATGGATTCTGTATTACATAGTAAAGCTTTAGATTTATATAGATTATATTTATGTGTTGGAGGAATGCCAGAATCTATAAACAATTTAATTGCCAATGATAAAGATATTTTAAAATATGATAAAAGCATTATCGAAGATATTTATCAATCATACTTAAATGATATGAATAAGTATGTTGAAAATAAATTTGAAGCTAGCAAAATAGAATCTATATATAAATCTATTCCTTCACAACTAGGAAATCAAAGTAATAAATTTCAATATGGAAAAATATCATCAAATGCTAGAAAAAGAGATTATGAAACAGCATTAAACTGGCTTCTTTCTAGTACAATGGTTCACAAATGTCCTATATTAAATAAAGTAGAAATTCCACCATTAGGTTTTATTATAGATGATCATTTTAAACTATATTTAAGTGATGTAGGTATATTATTAAATATGCTACAAATAAAATATAATGATATTATATTAGATACTCTTTTACAATATAAAGGTATTATTGCAGAAAACTATGTTGCAACACAATTAATAGCAAATAAAAATTCTTTAATATATTGGGAGTCAGGCAATCAAGCTGAAGTAGATTTTATACTATATAATGATGATGGAATAATACCTATTGAGGTAAAAGCTGATGATAATGTTGGAAGTAAAAGTCTTAATGTTTATATGAAAAGATATAATCCTAAATATGCTATAAGAATTTCAACTAAGAATTTTGGAATAGCTAATAACATAAAATCTATACCACTTTATGCTACATTTTTAATAAAATAGCTATAATTGATATAGCTAAATGCATCTTAAATATAATATCCTTTATGGTAAGAAAACTTTTTTCAAAGAATATATAGTAAGTAATGTAAAAAATTACAATATAATAGATATAAATTTTAACTCATTGGATTTTGAAAACTTAAAGGAATATCACAAGTTAAATGAATATATAGGGCAAAGATATAAAAAAGGAATAGCAGAATTTCAAAAATAGGACTATATTCATATGGTTCTATTTTTGATCCTATTTCTATTTGCACAAAACTTTGATTTTGTGTAAAGTAATATAATTATAAATGATAAGCAGAAATATTCGTTTTTCTCTTCTCTCTGCTTATCATTTATAATTATATTACTCATTCTATTTAAATTGTTTTAAGAATATTTCCATTCTTATTAAGAAATCTGCATTTGTTTTTGTTGCAACTAATTGGCTTAGTAATTGTTCTGTTACTTCAGATGCTGGCATTGATGATAATGCTTTTCTTAATGCAAATACTGTTTCTTGTTCTTTTGGGTTAAGAAGTAAATCTTCACGTCTTGTACCAGATTTATTAATATCAATTGCAGGAAAAATACGTTTTTCTGATAATGAACGGTCTAAGTGAACCTCCATATTACCTGTTCCCTTAAATTCCTCAAAAATAACCTCGTCCATTCTACTTCCTGTTTCTATTAATGCAGATGCTAATATAGTTAAGCTTCCCCCATTTTCTATGTTTCTTGCTGCTCCAAAGAATTTTTTTGGTTTGTGTAATGCACTTGGGTCAAAACCTCCAGATAGAGTTCTTCCTGAAGATGGGATTACCAAGTTGTATGCTCTTGCAAGTCTTGTAATACTATCTAATAATATAACAACATCTTTATTTTGCTCTATTAATCTTTTTGCACGTTCTAATACCATTTCTGCAACTTTTACATGATGCTCTGGTAGTTCATCAAAAGTAGAATAAATAACTTCTCCTTGAATTGAACGTTTCATGTCTGTAACTTCTTCTGGTCTTTCATCAATTAATAAAACAATTAATTCTACTTCTGGATTGTTTGCACTAATACTATTTGCTATTTTCTTTAATAAAGTTGTTTTACCTACTTTAGGCGGCGCCACAATCATTCCTCTCTGTCCTTTTCCTATTGGAGAGATTAGATCAATAAGACGCATTGCATATTCATTTGATGTAGTTTCTAAGCGTATTCTTTCTTGTGGGTAAATTGGAATTAAGTCATCAAAACTTTTTCTTCTATAAGCTTTTTCAGGTGCTTCTCCATTTACTTCTCCAACAAAAATAAGAGCGGGAAATTTTTCTCCTTCTTTAGGTTGACGTGATATACCTTTTATTCTATCACCTGTATTTAGTTTAAATCTTCTAATTTGAACTGGTGAGATATAGATGTCATTTGGGGTAGATAAATAGTTATCTCCTCGTAAAAATCCATATCCATCTGGTAAAACTTCTAATATACCTTCTGCAATTTTGTCTTCTTCACTTGTAACTTTATATTCTCCTTGTGGCTTATATTGAGGTGTTACTTCTTCTTTTTGAGTGTTTTCTGTTTTAGTAGCTTGTGCTTCTTTTTCTGTTTCTGTTAATACTTGTACTAATTCTTCTTTTTTTAGTTTAGAAATATTTTTAATCTCCTTTTCTTTTGCAACTTCTTTTAATTCTGTAAGTGACATATTTTCATAGTTCATATGTTTTTCTCCTTTCACTATTTTAAAGCAACTATATTTTATCACATTATTTGTAATAACTCTAGTAAAATTTGTATTTATTTCTAATTATTGGAAATAATAAGAATTAATTATAAGCGAATTATTGATAAAATAAAATTATTATAAGCAAATAATGTACAAAAATATAATATGTATATTATTTGCTTATATCAACATATACCCTTTCATTTGGTAAATACATATCTAACTTTTCACGAGCTAGTTGTTCAATATATCCTGGTGAACTGATATTTTCTTTTGTTTCTAATAAACTTTCTCTATATGCTTCTTGCTTTTCTATTTTTTCTCTTAAAGCAATTTGTTCATTATTGTATGCATTTAACGATTTTTGTTGATTTATAAATGTAATAGATACATATAGTATAACAGCAAGAATACATAACTTTTTTCCTAATTTTTTTATTTTCATATGTACGTTACTCTCCAATTTTATCCAATAGTCTATAATTCCTTATGCAAATCTACTCTTTTATATTTTTCTACGTAAACTTCAAAAATCCCTCTTTATTTGCTTTGTTTTTGTAATTTTTTAGAAAATTTTTGTAGATTTATTATTTTAAAGTTACTTTTGGCAAAAATAGTTCGAATATTGATAAATATAAAAGAAATTGGTCGAAACAATATCTTTCTGAATATTTTAAATATTAATTTTAGTGGATATAGTAATATATTTATTGTTTTTGCTATTATTTCTTTTAAGAATGAAATAATACTTACACTAACTTTAATAAAGAATTTGCTAATTGTTAATATGTATAATAGTATTCCTATAAGAATACCTAAAAAAATGTAAAAACGTATTTCTCCGGTTATTGTATATAAAAATGAAATATAGTGTTATTATGCCTGCAATTATCCAAAACAAAATGTCCTCTATATATGTAATCACATCGGAAGTTTTAAAGGATTTACGGGCAATTCTAAAGCAATCAAATAGAATTCCATTTATGATTCCATTTATAATAAAAATAATAAATGTATAGGCTTGGTTATTCATTATGTTTTCACCTTTTCTATTTAAAGATTTTACCTAAAAGGCTCCCAGTTTTTTTATCCATTTCTTTTTCACTGTACCCCATATTATAAATATCACCTTCAACTACTACTTCTGATGTATCTATACTAAGTTTATTAATTCTTAGGTCTTCTCCTTTAATAGTTAATAAACCAAGTTCTGTTTCGATAATTACAATTTGGTCATCAAAGCTTAGTACATCAAGAACTCCAGAAATACTTAGTTTTCCTCTATTTTCTAGTACAAGATTTTGTACAACATTACTTGTTAGTCCTTTTCTTTCTTCTAATGTCATAAATCCTTTCCCCCATTCACTTTTTTAGTCTAAATTATATATATTCAGAACTTGCCCATCTTAGAACTGATGAAGCCATAAATTCACGAAAAAGACACAAAAAAGGGCACAGTGGTGTCATGTCTTTAGGGTATTCCCACAAACAATGCCCCTACATGTAAACATTTTTATAAACACAAGAAACTGTTTCTAGATTGAAACAGTTTCTTTCATGAATGTATTATGAATTTCGTTCATAGCAGTTTCTGCCACATTATTATTTACTAATACTGAAATTTTAATTTCAGAAGTTGAAATCATGTGCATATTTATATTGTTTTCGTATAGAACTTCAAATAATGTTGCTGCAACACCAGGGTTATTACCAATTCCAACACCAACTATTGATATTTTTGAAAGCCCTTCACTTGATTTTATTTCATTAATATCAAATGTATCTGCATTTTTGTGTAATAGTTCTAGTGCTAATTCTAAGTTTTTTTCTTTAATTGTAAATGATATATCTTTTTCCATATGTTCACCAAATGCTTGAACTATAATATCTACGTTTATATCAAAATCTGCAAGTAGTTTAAATACTTTGTAAATTCGTCCAATTTTATGATTTTTTCCAACTAATGTAATACGCACAATATGGTCTTCTTTTGCTACTCCTGTTATGCATAGTTCTTCCATGCATTCCTTTTTACATACTAATGTACCTCGAGATTCGTCTTCAAAAGTTGATTTTACATATATAGGAACATCATATTTCTTTCCTATTTCTACACATCTATTGTGTAATACTTTTGCACCAAGACTTGCAAGTTCTAACATTTCATCATATGATATTGTATCTATTTTAGAAACATCTTTTACAATTCTTGGGTCAGCTGAAAAGATACCATCTACATCTGTGTAAATATCACATTTTTCTGCATTTAAGGCTGCTGCTAATGCTACTGCTGTTGTATCTGAGCCTCCCCTTCCAAATGTAGTTATATTCAAATCTTCATCTATTCCTTGGAATCCTGCTACAACAACAATTTTCCTTTGGTCTAAATCATTTTTAATTCTATCTGTACAAACTTCTTTTATTCTTGCATTTCCGTTTATTCCATTTGTTATAATTGGTATTTGCCATCCTGTATATGATATTGCATTATATCCCATTTTTTGTAGGCACATACATAATTTTGCAATAGTTATTTGTTCTCCTGTTGAAACTAATACATCATGTTCTCTCTTGCTAGGTGAAGTAGTAATTTCTGCTTCCTCTGAAATAAGTTTATCTGTTGTTTTTCCGTTGTGCTGATACAACTACTACCATATCATTTCCTTTTTCATATTCTTTAATAATATGACGACAGACTCTAAATAATTTATCTGTGTCTGCTACAGAACTTCCTCCAAATTTTTGTACTATAATTGCCATAATTTGGCACCTTCTTTTTCTTAAAGTGTAAATGACATTTAAGTCTAAACATCACTATACTATATAGTATATTATTTGTTATTTATAAAGTTTCTTATTTTATAAAAAAATGCTATTTTACATATGTAGGGGCGAACATTGATTGTCCACATAGCAAAGCCTTTTTATGGGTTCAAATCCATCTTTAAATAACTTTCTAAAAACCCATTTATTTCTCCATCCATAACAGCTGAAACATTTCCTGTTTCATAATTTGTCCTATGGTCTTTTACTAATGTATATGGACAAAATACATATGAACGAATTTGACTTCCCCATGCAATGTCCCTTTGCTCTCCTTTTAGTTCTGAAATTTCTTCTTTATGCTCTTTTTCTTTTAAATCTAATAATTTTGATTTTAGCATCTTCATCGCAGTTTCTCTATTTTGTATTTGAGACCTTTCTGTTTGGCAAGAAACCACAGTGTTTGTAGGGATATGAGTAATACGTACAGCTGAATCGGTTTTGTTTATATGTTGCCCACCTGCTCCGTGATGCACGATAAGTATCTATTCTTAAATCTTCTGGATTAATTTCTATATCTATATCGTCTGTAATTTCTGGTAATACTTCTACTGATGCAAAAGATGTATGGCGTCTTCCCCCTGCATCAAATGGTGAAATACGTACTAGTCTATGTACACCTATTTCTGCTTTTAAATAACCATATGCATTTTCTCCATTTATTAGAAAAGTGACACTCTTTATTCCTGCTTCTTCACCTTCTAAATAGTCTAACTCTTTTACAGAATATCCATTGGCATTTGCCCATCTTGTATACATTCTATATAACATTTCTGCCCAGTCTTGTGATTCTGTTCCTCCTGCTCCTGGATGTAAGGTTACAATTGCATTATTTATATCATATTTCCCTGATAGTAAAGTTTCTATTTCAAATTTTTCTAAATCATGTTGTAATACTTTAGTATTTTTTAAAAGTTCTTTTCCTAATTCATTATCTTCTTCTAGTAATAAAAGATCATTTAATTCTTGTAAGTTTTTTATTTCTTCATTAAGATTCGTAAATTTTGTATATTTGTTCTTTAAAGATTTCATTTCTTGTAATACAATACTAGATGTTTTACTATCATTCCAAAATCCTTCTTGCATAGTTTTACTCTCTAATTCCTCTATCCTACTTGTTACTACATTTAAGTCAAAGAGACTCACCAATACTTTCAATTCTTTTTGCTAAAAGGGTTAATTCTCGTTTATTTTCTTCTAATTCAATCATTTCTTCAAGCCTCCTTTACTTCTAGTATTTTATAACACTAATAAAAAGATGTCAAATAAATTTTAAACGGTCATGCACTTTTTATTTTTCAAAACATATAATTCTTTGTATAAGTCAATTTTGGAGGTGCTATAATATGCTTGCCCTTACGTTATCAGGATTTTTAGCCTTTTTAAAAAGTGCTATTTTCGTTGTTGGATACATACAAAGTAGTAATTTGTTTCCAGAGCCACTTTCTTCAGAAGAGGAAAAAAGTTGTATTGAAAGGATGCAAAATGGTGATGAGGAAGCTCGTAATATATTAATTGAAAGAAACTTAAGATTAGTTGCTCATATTAGTAAAAAATATGCTACTACAAATATTGACCAAGATGATTTAATTTCTATTGGTACTATTGGTTTAATTAAAGGAATAAATAGCTTTAAACCAGACAAAAATATACGACTTGCTACATATGCTGCAAGATGTATCGAAAATGAGATACTAATGTTTTTACGTTCTAGTAAAAAAACAAAGTCTGAGGTATATTTGAATGAGCCTATTGGAAAAGACAAAGATGATAATGAGGTTACTTTAATGGAAGTATTAGAAACAGACGATAAATCTATTGAAGATGAGATTGATTTAAAGATGAAAGTAAAGAAGCTTTATGAAAAGATGAAAGAGACTTTAAAAGATAGAGAAAAAACAATTCTAGAGTTACGTTTTGGATTAAATGGCACTAAACCCAAAACCCAAAATGAAATTGCCTCTATGATGGGGATTTCTCGTTCATATGTTTCAAGAATTGAAACAAAAGCAATGGGTAAATTAAGCAAAGAATTACAAGAATAAAAAATAAAAGCTCTAATTAATTTGAAAAAATATTATATAGTTATGTATTTTTAAAGGATTTTTGCATAAAATATACTATCATTTGTTGACAAATGTTTAGGAAAACTGTATAATTAAGTTACAGATCACAATAATGAACGGTGTAGCACCACGTAGGTGTGTCGGATTAGTAACTAATCCCATCGTTCATTTTATTTATATAATTTTATTCCTGCACCATCTATATTATTATTATGTTTTCTTATTGATGGCTTTAATATTTCAAAAAATGTATTATCACTATTTTCATATTTTCTAAATATTGCTCCTGCACAAAAATCTGCTATTTGTACACCTGCACTATAATTAGAATCTACAAATATTAAACTATCACAAAAATTAGGAAATTTAACAAAATGTGTTCCCATATTTTTTGCTCTTAAATATGAAATCTGTAAATTATTATCTAATCTATTGTTTTTAGAAAGGAGATAAGAATATGTTATATTTTTATAGTTGGATAGCAAAGGTAGAAGGACGGTCAGATTTGTACGGTCAAGATTCGGTTGATTTAATATCACCAATAGAAACTTGTGACACGTTTGCAGGGATTTGTACTATTCTCAGAAAAGAAATTGTTGAAAAAGTACAAAAAGACATTCCAGAGATAACATCAAACTGCATCGTTTTTACTGCATTCAATCGGCTGTAAATTGTAGTAAATGAAGACACACCAGATAGCAATTATAGTCTGGTGTCTTTTCATATATATATCATTATTAAATTGTTATAGCTTCCTTTTTCTCTTCTTCTTTTATATACTTTATATATTCAATATTGCTGTTTTTGCTTCTTTCTACCATACATTCATATACCTTATTTCGTAAATCACGTTGCATTTCTTTTTTATTTAGGCTAGTATCTGCAAAAAATGGTCCATCTATATATGTTATAATTTTTATCTTATCATTATTCTTTCCATAAGACACATATGTATTGGTCATGCAAAAAGTTGGAGTGTGTAATTGTATTGGGTACTTAAATGACACATCCTTAAATGGTCGTATTTTTGTATAATATGGCCATATATGAGCCTCTGGGTAGATAGTAATAGATGACTTATTTCGTATTCTCTTTTCTATTATATCTAAAAAATTCTTCATTGCAGTTTTATTATCTGGAGTTGGTATTGCTCCTAACATTTCTACAAATGTTTCTAAATGTTTCATAGATACATTTGCAGGGTTTACTATTAAAAAATTTCTTTTAGGATAATTTCCTACACTAGGAATAAATGTATCTGCAAATGCTTGTGTATGGTTTGCATATATAAAATACCCTTGTTTTTTATATGCTTTTAGGTTTTCTTTTCCAATATATTGAATTCTAAATTTTATTTTTGAATACAACACTTTTATTGGCATACTAAGCACATTTTGTATAATATATGAACAAAAATCCCATAAAGGATTGTGAATATATTTGTAATTTTCATCAATCCTTCGTGGAATTATTACTTTATCTGAGAACTCATCATTTAACTCATCTTTATAGTAAATAATGTTCTTATTTTCCATTTACAACACTCACTTCTTCTTTTTTTGTAGTATATTCAAGTGGAATTTTGTAGAAGTCTTCATATATTTCTTTCCAAATTTGGTAATTTTGCTCTTTCATCATTTCTGCATTTTCTTTTAATGATAAACTTTCATCTTGATATATTGGCTTTTCAATATTTATAGTATATTCCTGTACAGCAAACCCAGTTTCATCAATAATATTACTATCTTCCATTGTAATAAAAATTGGAATTACAGGAACATTGTTTCTTACTGCCATCTTAAATGCTCCATTTTTAAATGGCTTTGGCTTTTTATAGTTCCACCATAGGCTTTGTTCTGGGTAAATTAATATAAAATCTCCTCTTTGTAAGATTGTACTGGCAGCTTTCATAAATTCTATCATTGTTCTTTTATTTGAACTTAGTGGCAATGTATCACAATTTCTAAAGAAGAACCCATATAAGCCCGGAAAATTTGTATAATTTCCTTCTCTTATTACTTTATACAATTTCTTTTCTTTTGATTTACCAGATAACCTAAAAACTTGTTCAATACTAAAAGAATCAAATGGATTAAAGTGGTTACAAGTTATAATAGCACCAGTCTCTACACCTTGTAAATTTTCCATACCTTTTATATCTTTAATAATCAACTTGTTTTCTTTTAGTAAATCATTTAAGAAACGTTCCCCTACTTTATTTGCAAGAATATTTTTAAACTTACTTGTACTCTTTTCTTTTAGATAATCAACATTTTCTGGTGTTAAAGGAATTGTTGGAGGATCATTTTCTGCATCTACATCAAAACGCCCCTCTTTTTCTAATTGTTCTATTTTTTTCAAAATCTCTAATCTTTCCTTAGATTTTTCTTGAACAACATTCTTTTTAGGTCTATCATCACCAACACAGTCTGCTTCCATTTGTGCAAGTGCTCTTAAGTTTTTATCTGCTTCCCTATCTGCTTTTTCCATTTCTTCATTAAATTCTTCTTTCATCTTCTTTAATTCATTATAGAACTCTGTTCTTGATGCATAATACCAAAAATATTTACCATATAATATGTTATCATAATGCCATGGTTTATATTGATAATTATAATGTATTAGTTTAATATTTTCTTCTTCAATTTCTTTTGCTGAAGCTGATGGCATTATATTCCAGCCAAAATCTATTAGTTTTACTCTTCCCTTGCAAATTCTATTTAAGTAGTCTTGATCTTGAATAGCAGCATACTTTACAGTTCCTAGAAGATATACAAATTTCTCTTCAAAACGATAATTTCGTAGTTCTTCTAAATTCATTACTAGTACACCTGCATTAAAATAGTTTTTGTAACTTGAAACACCTACTACTTTTTCAACATATTCTTGGAATACTTCATTTTTTTGAATAATATCATCTGGTACTGCTCCAACTAAATTGTTTCCTATATCAATATTATATAGGTCTGCTATATCTTTTAGCACAACAACATCACTATCTAAATATATAGCTTTATTATATTGTGGATATAAGCTTGCAATAAATAATCTAAAATATGTTGTCATTGAGAAGTAATCTCTTGTATAAAGTTTATCTTTTAATTTTTCAAAGTATTCTGATACATCAACATATTCTATTGTTATATTATTTCTTGTATATTTACTTATTTTTTCTTTACTTTCATTACTTAATTTCGCATATAATATCTTTATTTCATAATGATATTCTGTACTTGACTTTTCTACTATTGATTGTAATGTTACAGATAAAAAAGGTACATATGTATCATCTACTGTAAAGAAGATTGGTATTATACTTTTTTCTTTATTCATTTATTTTTCCCCTTTTTCAACTTTGCTTTGAAATTGTTCTTTTAATTTTACATATTCTTTTAAATCTTCTTCAAAAGCATAACATTTTAGTTCTCTATGTATATCATCAATTTGCCATTGTTTATAATTTTCAGTATGTGGATAAGGAAGAAGCATAAGCCTTTTACAAAAGTGACAAATAACGGTATCTTTTCTTTTAAAGCTCGATTGCTCATTGTACTTTCGCGGTATTAATAGTTTTTTTGTGGTTGAACGATATATTGCATCTTGGTCTGCAAATAGCATTTTTTTAGTTTTTATAAGATTACGTGCTTTTTCTAGTAACTTTGTTTCTTTTATTTTCTCCATGTTTAATAATAGCATTCCTGCATTTATATAATCCGGCCATATGAAAATTGAACCATATTTTTCCTTTACTGCTGCATATTCATAGCCCGAAACATCAATATTATACAACTTAGAAATGTCATCATGTGCCATCATATCAATGTCTAAGTACAAAATTTTATTTGGCATACTTGGAACTAAGTCTGCTAGTAGCCTTAGTAATGTATATGGTGTACAGTATGCAGTTTCATTTTTACACTTATAAAATTCATTTTCATATAGATTAGTAACATCAATTTTTGTTACTTTATTATCTATTTTTTTTGATTTTAGTACTTTATCTAAAAATGCAATCTGCTCATCTGTAATACATATATATTCTGGTTTTATTCTAGAAATATCCATAGTAAAAATATAACAATTTATTGTTTCTTTTGTTCTATTTGTAATGGACAAAAGTTGTGTTAAAGCACCATCAAAAACTTTTTCATTTCCACACAATAGTATATTAATCATTTAACTTCCCCTATTTTCTTATTATTTAAATTTTTCATTTTTAAATAACACTTTTGTATTATACTTCATAAATCGATTTTTTTCAACATTTTTTTCTATACGTTTAAATTATTTATGTATATTATCATCTAATATACTTTCACTTTCTAGTATTTCATCGTCTTTTTTATCCTTAAATAAATTTATTAATACAATAATTGCACTTATTAGTACAAATAAGTAAAAATTAACACCTCTGCTTAGTAACATTGCTCCATTTATCATTGTATCAGAATATACTCTACTAAATATTCCAATAAACCCGCCTTCACTCACTCCTACAGCCCCTGGAGATGGTATTCCAGATACAGTTGCATATAGAACTGATTGCATAGTTATAATTTCAAATATGCTATGCTCGCTTAATCCAAATGAACAATATACCCAATAAGAAATACTATAGTACAAAATATATTGTACATATGTAGTAAGTAATGTTCGTAGAACTAATAGTAAATTACCCTTTATATATGAAGAACTATCTTGATATTTTGTAAGTTCTTTCTCAAAACGTACTTTTTTATCTTCAATATTCTTTACTCTAAAAAATTTTAATACTTTTATAGTTATATTTATTATACCTTTTGTCATTCTTTTAGAAAAGATTGATACTAATAATAAAACTAAAGCTGTTAAGTTTAGTCCTACACCTATTATAAATAACCATCTTAAGGCTTTATTTAGGTATTGATAATTAAAAAATAAGCTAAATAAAGCAAGTGATATTGTAACAATTTGTACACAACTTAAGTTTATTAATAATGCTAGAGTAGAATTTGCAACAGATATTTTATCTTTATGCATGTAATATATTTGCATTGGTTGACCACCGCTTGCAGCTGGTGTTATTGAACTAAAGAAAAATCCTATCAAAGCATATTTTACATTTTTCCAAAATGTAGATTTTTCATTTAATGCTTTTAAGGTTCTTCCTATATTTATAGCTTCACATGTAATAAACAAGCACATACATGCTATAGCTATTACTATAAATTGCTTCTTAGAATTTATTAATACTGTAAGTATTTGAGACATATCTTGATCTTTTAATATAATATAAAATGTTATTACTATTAACAATATAAAAATAGCTAAGTTTCTCAAATTTTTCTTTATTCTATCCATCTTTTTCATCACCCTTATTTTTATATTATCTTATTTTTTATCTATTTAGTCAACTGTATTTTTCTTAATATTTCATTAATCTAGACCCCCCAGTCGCGTTTCACGCGCCAGCCCCCTTAAGTAAAGGGGCCTTTACTCTACAGCATATAATTTTGCATATTTTTTAGATTAGAAAATATATTTTTATTGGAGGTTTGTATGGGTATATTATATCGTTTTATTATTGGTATATTTATTGGTGCAGGTGCTATTTTACCTGGTATTAGTAGTGGAGTTTTATGCGTAATCTTTGGAATCTATGATAAACTTATAAATTGTGTTTTAGGATTTTTTAAAGATATTAAAGAAAACTCTAAATTCCTATTACCTATTATTGTAGGTGTTGCTATTGGAGTTATTGTATTTGGAAATCTACTTAAAACTTTATTTAACTTATATCCAACTCAAACTAAATTTGCTTTTATTGGCTTAATATTAGGATGTGTTCCGAATTTGTTTAAAATAGCAAACTCTAAAAAAGGCTTTAAAATACATTATTTAATATACACTTTTATTTCTTTTGGGATTACATTTTTTTTACTATTATTAGAAAACACTTTGCAAAGTAGTACTTTTTCTACTTCAGAAAACACATTATTTTTAGTTTTAAGCGGTTTTATTATGTCCATAGGCATTGTTGCTCCTGGAGTTAGTAGTACGGTTTTATTAATGATTTTAAATACATATGAAGTATATTTAGACGCAGTTTCTACTGTTAATATTTCAGTTCTTATACCTATGGGAATTGGTGTTATTTGTGGCGGAATTTTGTTTTTGAAAATAACAGAAGTATTAATGAGAAAGTTCTTTTCTGAAACATATTATACAATTATTGGGTTTGTATTAGGTTCTTTATTAATACTATATCCTCGGTTTTGAATTTAATTTTACAGGCTTAATTTCTATAATAGTGTTTTTATTATGTTATAATATAGGCTTAATTATAAAAGGAAAAGAGCCATAGGTAACAACCCATAGCCCTTAAGCCTTTAGTAGTGCCGATTGTACTGACAGTCAATTTCGCAACCTGAACAGTTAAGAGGCGAAGGCGTCTTCGACAGAGGTAATTTGCAATCTTCGCTCATATTGGGATATGCATCCCTTATGTTAAATGTCTATTTTTTTCGTCTTAAAATCCAATCTTTTTCTACTTTTATTGGAATATGTATTTTAACAGTTTGACCAACTTTTCCTGGATTTACTTGAGAAATTTCTTCATCTGTTTCACTATCCCACAATTTATCAATAGAAAAACTATATGCTTCTAATTTTCCTGGTATAAGAATTTCTAAAATATCTCCTACTTTTAAACGATTTTTTACTTCTAATATGGATTTTTCTTCAACATAAGAAATCACTTTTCCTCCAAATTCATAATCTGGATTATATTGCTTTCCTTCATATTCTTGAAAATCTTTATTATTTCTATCATTAAAATAGAATGTAGTTAAACTTCTTGTTTTAACTTTTTCTAATTCACTCATATATTTTGAAGCATCATAATTTTGTGGGTTATTCATACAATCATCAATTGCATTTCGATACACATTAATAACAGATGCTAAATAATACTCTGTTTTTAGTCTTCCTTCAATTTTTAAGCTATCTACACCTAATTCTATAATTTCTGGAATTTCTCTTACTAAACACAAATCTTTAGATGAAAAAATATATGTCCCTTTTTCATCATGCTCTACTGGCATTAAATTACCTGGATTATTTGCTTCTTCCACATATACATTATATGCCCATCTACAGCTTTGCGCACAATCTCCTAAATTAGCACTTCTTGAAGATAGAAAATCACTTAAAAAACATCTTCCAGAATATCCAAAACATAGAGCTCCATGCACAAACATTTCTACTTCTAAGTCTTTTGGTGTAGTTTCAACAATTTCTTTAATTTGATTTTTATCTAATTCTCTAGCAAGTATTACACGCTTTGCTCCATTTTTATACCAGAAATTAGCAGTATGAGCACTTACTACATTTGCCTGTGTACTAATATGAATATCTACATGTGGTGCTTCTTCTTTTAAAATATCTATTACTCCTCCATCTGATGCAATAATACCATCTGGTCTTAATTCCTCTAGCATTTTAGCTTGTTTTCTAACTTCATCATACATATTATCCCATGCATAAATATTAAGTGCAACATACACTTTTTTCCCTATACTATGTGCATATTTTATTGTATTTGCTAAATCTTCATCTTGAACTGCTGCACGACTACGTAATGATAATGATGATGTTCCCACATATACTGCATCTGCTCCATATAAAAATGCAATTTTTGCTTTATCAAATGACCCTGCTGGTGCTAATAATTCTGGTTTCTTCATATACTTCTACCTTCTTTTATAAATATTATAGTTTCAAACATATTGTATTCCTATATGTATAGTTTGTCAATAATAAGTAATACAAAAGAGAAACGATATTTTCGCTTCTCTTTATTTTAACATATCTAATATTTCTTCTTTGCTAATTACTCCTACTGATTGCTTAACTAACTTTCCATTGTTTATTACCATAAGTGTTGGTATACTCATAATATTAAAAGACCTTGCAAGTTCTTGTTCTTCATCTACATTAACTTTCCCAACTTTTGCTTTTCCTTCTACTTCTTCTGCAACTTTATCTACTATTGGAGATACCATTTTACATGGACCACACCAACTTGCCCAAAAATCTAATAATACTGGTACATCTGATTTAGATACTTCTTCCTCAAAATTTTTACTTGTAATTGTAATTACTGACATAATACACTCTCTCCTTTTCTTATATTTTATTCAAATTTATTGTTTTTATTCTAAGTTTCTTAAATACTTTCCGTGCACTTATTCCTGCTTTTGCACCTTCATATACCGCTTTTGATATTTGTAGTAACCCTCCAGTGCAATCTCCACAAGCATATAAACCTTCTACATTTGTTTCCATTTGCTCATTTACTCTAATTATATTGTCTTCTACAATTGCTCCTAATTTTCTTGCAAAATCTGTACTAGATGCTGTTCCGTATTGCAATAAATATACCTTCTGTATATATATTTTCACCATTTTTTAAAACTATATTTTCTACTTTTTCATTTCCTATTATTTCTTTAATTCCTCTATTCTCTATTACAAATTCATCTAAAGCTTCGTCTCTATTTTCTACTAATTGGTCGCCATTTGTTAAAATTGTAACAGATTTTGCAACATTTGCAAGTGTCTTTGCTTCTTTTATTGCATAATCACCTGCTCCTATTACTGCTACATTTTTGTTCCTATAAAAGAATGCATCACAAATTGCACAATAACTAACACCTTTTCCTTCAAATTCTTTTATTCCTGTTATTTTAGGTATATTTCTATTTGTGCCAGTAGCTAATATAACTGTTTTTGTTTCATATGTTCTATTTCTTGTTTCTACAATAAAATTTTTTTCTTTTTCTATTCCAATAACTTCATCCGTTTCAAGTGTAATTCCTAACCTTTCTGCTTGTTCTAATCCTTGTTCTAATAAGTCATGTCCAGAAATTGTATTGCTAAATCCATAATAGTTGTCAATTTTACTTGTTTTTTCTAATGCTCCACCATCTTTTCCAATAGCAAGCGCATTCCAATTTGATCTTTTTAAGTATATTCCAGCTGATATTCCGCGCTGGACCTTTACCTATAATAATACAATCATAAATCATATAAAACCCCTTTATAGTATTTTTATAAGTTACTGAATTCGATGTAATGATATAAAATCAAAAATTCCGTTCTCCACGGCGTTTTGGTATAATTGGTTTTAACAACACTTGAAACACACTATACTTTGAGAAAAAGAAATATGACGCCTTTGGCTAACAGGTCGAACTCGTTTTTAATTTTATATCATTACATCTGAAAGCACCATATAACTTTTATTAGTTTATTTCTTAAATTTGGATTTTATTCTTCTTAATCTACCTGCAATAGCAAAAACATATTTAGCCATACTACCCATTCTATGTCTTACAAACCAAATAGCCACCTTTTCTTCTGGAGGTGTCCATGTAGCATCAAAATGATGAATAATACATGTGTTATCTGTAAATGTTTCATTACTTCCATCATATGTTTTAGGATTGAAATAATCTTTAGCATATATGTGTATATCATCTTGTAATGTTTGACATTCTGGACCCTTTTTTAATCCTAATGTTTCAAAATATTTTGTAAATACTTTTGGACTTGTAATACTATATAAATCATCATTATTAAATTTAGCCTTTTTATATTCTTCAAATATATTTTCAATATGTTTATTATTTTTCTCTTTTACACCTATCATAGCTGTTGCAAGAAAATTGTCGTCTTCTCTTCCTAACCATATTTCATTTTTTAAAATATTATCAATATTCTTTGTTACTTCAATATCTGTATCAAAATAGACCCCACCATGTTCTTTTAGTGCATATACTCTTGCTACATCTGCAACAAATGCCCATTTTTTATGTTCATATGCATCTTTAGTAAATTCTGTAATATTAAAGTCAAAATTATTTTCATTCCATTCCATCAGATCATATTCTGGCAAAAATTTTTTCCAAGTTTTTATATATTTTTTTAATTTTCTTGGTTTCTTTTTTCCTCCAAACCAACAATAATGAATAACCTTTTCCATTTAATCCTCCTTGTTTTCCTTAGGCTTCATATTAACACTAGCAATAATAATAGGTAATGTTACAACCATACTAAACACATATCTATATTCACAAAATACAGGTGATGCAATTGTAGTTAACCACACTGCAAAAATTGGTATAAATACTAACAATTTCTTATATTGTTTCTTATATATCATATACATTACACAAATTAGATCTATCCAAAACATAAAACCTATACTAAAAATAAACGAAATTACTGGTATATCTCTATTATCTATTAACTCATCCATAAAATCTAAAGTCTTATTTTCTATCATAGATGTAGTCTTAATTCCTAATTCATTTTCCATAATAACTCTAGACACTACCCAATTACTTGCCTCTGGGTACCAATACCCATAATTATTACATAAAAATGCTTCTACTACTTCTACTGGATAACCAAACACAATTCCAGCCCATGTTGTTATAAACTCAAATTTATTGTTACTAAAATATTCATCATCAAAACATGCTTTTACAGGGTCTGATAAAGTTGGGTCGTATAACTCTACTATATCATCTTCTGGCAAGAAATTATATATACTTTGTTTTTGCTTATCCGTTAATTCGCTTCCTCTATCTTTTAGCACTCTTACAAATTGTTGTAATGGAATTGATAATGCTTCTCTTACAGAACCTTTTTTTATATTAAATATTTTAAATACTGGTCCTGTATATAAAAGATAAAAGATAACTGGTATTATAGCAATTGGTAAAAGTTTTTTAATATTTTTTCTATAAAACCATAATAAAAATGGTATTGTAAGTAATACTACATATATTCCGTTATTTCTAAGCATAATTACTAATATCATGCTAATAATTAGAAAAATCATTTTCTTCCTGCTATGCAAAAATTCCTTTTCATTATAAATTAAATCTACTAATTGTAATATAAATAATAGCATTACAATAGCAAAAGGTATGTCTTTCCATATTGTTATACTGTACATTCCAAATATTGGGTAAAAAGCAAAAAATATAAATGTACCTATTTTTATCCCATTATTTATATTCTTTTTTGACATAGTATATAATATAAAAGCAAAAATTGCAGATAATGTTAGCATTTGAAATACAGTAAATATTGCTACACCTATATTATAATTACCTATTAGTTTTCCAATGTTTAGTGCTATTGCTATTATAAATGTATGAAAAACTGGATGATGGTTTGAAAGTACATTAATTCCTTGTGTTTGATAAATCTGGTCTAATGAATCTGGTGTAATTATAGCTGGACAGTATTTTAGAAAATAAGGTAACCAAGCAAGCATTATAATACCCCATAAAATGAAAAAGTTTGACTTTTTATTGTTAAATAATCTATTTGTTTTATCTTCTCTTTGGTTAATAGTTGGTATTACTTTTTCATACAAAAACAGTATTACTATATAAATAATAGTTGCTATACCAATAAACTTAATAATAGAATTTAAAAATACTGTTTTAGATGAGATAATACAATCTAAACTCTTAGTTGTATCTATGCTAAATCCAATAACTTCAAATAAAGAAAATAAGATAGAAATTATTAAAGTACAAATAACCAGTCTTTTTTCTTTTACTTGTAAAGCTTTATAAATTGATACACAAAAAATAGCAAATAGTAAAATATATATAATGCTATTTCCTGTATCAAAATTAGAATTAATGCTTGTATCTAAACTAATTTTTAAAGATGCAATTGTAATTAGCGCTAATACTATAGAAACTACATATTCTAAGCTTTTTTTCATTATTACTACCATCCTTTCATCATCAACATATGTATTAATCTTTTTCAGTTTCAATTATATTTTGTATTTCTTTTTTTAATTCTATAATATCGACCTTTACTATATACCATACACTTTTTAAATTTATTCCTTCATAATCATGTACAATTCTATTTCTTAAACCTTTTATCATGTTCCATTCTATATTAGAATATTTTTCCATAGTTTCTTTTGAAATATTTTTAACTAATTCTCCTATCTGGCTAATAATAAATACTGTTGCATCTACTGTTTTACTATCATTACAAAATTCTTCAAATGTATAGCCTTCTGTATATACTATTGATTTATCTATATATTCTATCATTTTTTGTAATGATAAATATTCTTTACTTTTCATAAACTACTACTCCTGTTTTTTTTATTTCTTTATCTATTTTGGAATTTTCTTCAATTTCTGCTTTTTCAAATCCATCTATGTTTTTGCTAAATATTTCTTCTAGTTTTGTTATTAAACTAAATAATTTAAACCCTATTAGTTGTTCTTTTGTATCTATTATTAAGTCTAAATCACTTTCCTTTGTTGCCATATTTTTTGCATAAGACCCAAATAATACTACTTTATATACTGGTTTATCTTTTAATATTTCTTTTAATATTTTCTTTATTTCTTCTATACTATAAACTTTATCACTCATTCTACCTTCCCCCCTTCTATTTTCCAAACACTGCTTTTACTAAATTAATACTTTGTCCTAATAATCTTCTTACATATGCAACTAATCTACGTGCAAAGAAAAGTTTAGTCATTTTATGTATATCTTCATTTTTGCAGTTTATTAGTAAATTATTAAGAACAGCTTTTTGCCTTACAGAATATTCATTATCTTTATATGCCATTTCATTTTCTAATATATAATCAATTACTTTTTTATTATGTTCGAAGAATTGTTTCATATTAGCTTTAAATTCTTTTCTACTTTTCTTATAATCTGCATACATTATTTCTAACATTCTTCTAACAAAAAATTCGTTAATTACTTCATGATATTTTTTAAAATCTTCTTTTTTTACTAATTCATTTGATATATTTTCACATATTTTGTAAAAAGCTGATATGTATGTATTACTAGCTACAATAGATTTTTCTCTTTGTAAATAGTAATAAAGAGGATATGGAATGTATTTTATTTTTTCTGTATCCATTAATATAAAAGGTGTAACAGATGTATCTTCGTATTCTTTGTTTGTTGGAAATTCATATGGCTCATATAAAGATTTCTTTATTATTTTATTACATGAAGACCCTTGCATTGCTCCACTTATTAGAGCTTTTTTCATATCTGTTTCTTTATCAACACGAGCTCTTGCAACATATGTATACTCTGGAGTTTTTTCAAAGATTACATATAAATCATATATAATAATTTCATTACCTTCACTAATATATCTTCTTGCTATATCATAAAAATCTTCTGAAATGTAATCATCTGAATCTATAACACTAATATACTTACCATTTGCAAGAGAAATCCCAACATTTTTTGTATCTGCTAGTCCCTTGTTTGGTTTCTCATTATATATAAATAAACTCTTATATTGTTCTGGTAATTTTTCTATATATTCGTTTATTACTTTTTTAGAATTATCTGTTGAACCATCATTTACAATAATAACTTCGCAATCTTCTTTTATAGCATTTTTTATTGAATCTAAACATTTAATAACATACTTTTCTGTATTATATACAGGTACTATAATTGAAAATAATATATCTTTTTCCATCGTATTCTCCTTTATAATATGTCGAAAAAATCGAAGATTTTTTCATATATAACAAGGTTAATTTACCTTAGTATGTGCAATTGCGAAGCAATTTGCACATGTGTGCATCGAAAGCTTTGCTTTCGCTAATGCACAATTTCCTTATAACTCTTCTGCAAATCCTTTTTGTAATTTCTTAAATATGAAATATCCTATTACCATTAAAATTACAGATATTACAAATAATATTACTAAATTTCTCATATTAGGCATTTGTTGATAATAGAAAATATCTCTATAAGCATTTATTATATGTGTCATTGGGTTTAATTGCATAATAACCCTTAAGTTTTCTGGAAGTTGATCCAATTTATATACAATTGGTGTAATATAAAATGCTGCCATTAAAAATACACTTATAATATGCTCTAAATCTCTAATATATATTGTAATAGCAGATAATATAAAGCTAATTCCTAATAATAATATGCATTGTATAAGTAGTATTACTGGATATAATAGTATAAACTTTGAAAAACCTATTCCAGATATTAGTACAAATGCTAATATAATAATTGTTGAAATAAGAAAATTTATTGCTCCACTTATTACACTAGATATAGGCAAAATTTCTCTTGGAAAATACACTTTTTTTACTATATTATCATTTATAATTACACTAAGTGTTCCTCCAGTTACAGTTGTTGTAAAGAATGTCCAAGGTATTAACCCTACACAAACATATATATAGTATGTGTCATCACCACTTGCAAGTAATGCTCCAAATACAACAGAATATACAAGTAGTTGTAATAATGGGTTTAAAAATGACCATAAAACACCTAAAAAGGATTGCTTATACCTTCCCCTTATTTCCTTTTTTGTATTACTTTTTAACAATTCTCTATAATTATATAATTCTTTAAATATCATTATTTTCTCCTCTTTCTTATGCTGTTTCCTCTAGGTATTTATTTACTACTTCTTCAATTTTTCCATCTAATTTAATAGAACCTTGATGTAGCCATACAGCTCTTGTACAAAATCTTTTAACAGATTCCATACCATGTGTTACAAAAACAATTGTTTTCCCTTCTTGTTTTAGTTCTTCAATCTTTCTAAAACATTTTTCTTGAAAATGTTGGTCTCCAACTGATAATATTTCATCTATTAATAAAATATCTGCATCTACATTAATAGCAACTGAAAATGCAAGTCTCATATACATTCCAGATGAATATGTACGAACTGGATTGTCTATAAAATCTTGTAATTCTGAAAATTCAATTATTTGACCGAAGCCTACCCTCGATTTCTTTTCTTGTTAATCCAAAAATTGATGCATTAAAGTATATATTTTCTCTTCCTGAAAAATCTGGATGAAAGCCTGCTCCTAATTCTAAAAGAGATGTTAACTTTCCATTTGTTTCAATTTTCCCTTTATTAGGATATATAATTTTTGTCATTAATTTTAGTAATGTTGATTTTCCACTTCCATTTACACCAATTAATGCAACAACTTCTCCCTTTTTTATATCTAAATTAATATCTTTTAATATAGGTCTTACTTCTTTTTTACCTCTATTCCAAAATAATATTTTTTCTTTTATTGTATTGGTTTTATCATATACAATATTAAAAGACTTGTCCACATGCTCTACTCTTATCGCAACGTCATCGTTTGACATTATTTCTTCCTCCCTCATTTTTAGGTTTTTTGCAATTATATCATAATTTATATTAATTTCAAATAAATTATAAAATTTTCTCCATAAATTCATACCACATTTCTTCCACATTCTCCATTTTATATGCTTCAGACATTTTACGAGACATCCTCCCCATTTCTATTCTCATATTATCATTACAAATTAATTCATTTACCTTGTCTGCCATTTGCTTTATATCTCTATTTGGTATTAGATACCCATTTTTTCCATTTTTAATAATTTCCTGAGGTCCCTTTGCACTATCAAATGCAAGAAGAGGAATTCCAAAACTTTCTGCTTCAATTAAAGCTAGTCCAAAACTCTCATGAAAAGATGTCATAATATATATAGAAGATTGTAATAGTAACTCTCTTAACTCATTTTCTTCTTTAAACTCTACTGTTACACTATTTTCTAAATTCTTTTGTTGTATCTTTTTAAGAATTTCTTCCTTTTGTCCCCCATCTCCTGCTATATGTAAATGCCAATCTGGATTTTTATTATTAACTTGTTCAAATACATCTATTAAATCTAAAAAACCTTTTTCACTAGATAATCTACCAACAGAAACGATATTTTTACTTGTTAGTTTTGATGTTTCTTCTGGGTAATATTTAAGGCAATGTGGAATATATATGCACTCTGTTTTTGTTCCTTTTAGCTTTTCTATATACATTTTTGTTAATTGCTTAGATACTGGCATAAAATAATCTATATTTTTTAATGATTTTACTACTTCTCTTACATATTTTTCATTTCCATTGTTATTATGTTCTTGTGCAATTTTGATTACATGTTTATCTCCATATCTTCCAAGCAATTTACTATGAATATATCTAGTAGAAATAGCAATATCGCATGATAAATTTTTTATTGCATTTATCATCAATTTTCGTCTTAAATACAATACTTTAACAGATTTCATTCCCTCTTTTAAAATTTTCAATATTTGAAATTTTTTTAATGCCATTTTAAATTCTTCTTTATTAGGTTTTAAATTAGGCATTAAATATCTAATCTTTACCCTCTCATCAATTTCAAATGCAGGTGCTTCGCAAATCTGATAATTTACAATTATTTCTACTTCATATTTTTTAGCCAATATGTTACTTAATGTAGCAATTGTTTTTTCTACCCCTCCTGCGGAAAGGTGGAGTGCTAATATTGTTATTTTCAACTTTTTCTTCATCCTCACTTCTTATTTCATAATCATATTTTACTAAAATAATAGCTATATATATACTAACTGCTGGTGAAACTAAAACATGTCCTGCAAGTAGAGCTACCACTGCTGCCATTACAATAGAATATATAAGTTCTATTGTGATTTTATTTTTGTTTTTCATAGTGTAACGAATAAACATAACTGCAAAAACTAGTATTGGTACTGCAAATAGTATTGTTCCTATTACTCCACTACAAAATAGAATATCATAATAGTCCATTTCTGTTAGTTTTAATTCTTTAATATTACCATCTTTATTTTCAATAAAACCTAATCCCATTAGTTTAGTTACTAAATTACTATTTGTAAATTTTTCTTTATTGGCTTTTAAGAAATCATCTCTTCCACTAACTGTAGTTGTTTTAAGTTCTTCAAAATCCTTAAATTCTGTTAAAGTTGGTGGCTTTTGTTCTCCAAACCTTATCATTTCTTCTGTAATTGGAAATATATTTCCATAGATGTTAGTTAAATTTTTGCCAACTGGTGTTAATCCTGTTACTAAATATATGCATATTAAACATGCAAAAAATATTCCCGCTTTTTTATATAAATATTTTTCATTTTTGATTTTTCCATTTATTATACATGCAAAAATGATTGATACTATTAATATTATCAGTCCAAAATATGGTACTTTTGTCCCTAATTGTAGTACTGCATAAACAAATAATAATATAAAAATTGTATCTTTAATACTAAATTTCTTATTTGATAAATCTGCTACTAAAAATGGAGATAGCAAACATAAAATTGCACCTATTTCATTTGCTGAATAAAATAATCCTACTGTTCCTGCTTTATCTCCTGCTTTATAAGTAGGAAATGCAATTCCTATAATACTACAAATAAATATTGTTATAACATAAATCATGAGAGATGTGTTAAATATCTTTCTATCTATTTTAATTTCATATGCTTTAAATATTGGAATTAATGATACCATAATAATTGGTAAATAAAAGTTCTTTATTAACCCTTTTGCTTGTGTAAGTATAAGTGTAGATCCGTTTTGCATATAGCTATTTGCAATAAAACCTATCATATATAATAATAAAATGCCAAAATATACACACATTCCTATTTTATACTTCCCTTTAGCTTTTATAATTCCTAATATAGCTACAAATGCCATAAAAATTGTTCTAATAATCATTCCAAATGTAATATTTAATCCTATATATTCGATACTTAAACTGGTTATAATATCAATTATTGGTTGTAATATAATAAATGCAATAATTATGTTTGGTATAGTTATTTTTTCTTTTAATTTTTCCATTATTTTCTCCTTTTTATAGAACCCTCTGTCTGCTTTGCAGACACCCCCCTTGAATAAAGGTGCCTTTACTCTACTGTTTTAGACTAGCTCTATTTACAATTTGCGAATTATATCTTTTAGTTTTTGGAATGGTATTATAATAAATAAACAGTTTGAATAGAATATATTACAATTAAGTTTAAATATTTTGCTTTGTTTTTTATAGTACTTGTTTTTTCTCCAATTAGGATACTTTAATTTCATAATATTTGCAATCTTTTTTACTTCTTGTTTTCCTTCTTTATATTCTAAAAACCTACCATTTCCTGCATATAACAAGTGTTTAATATAAATAAATTCTAATTCTTCTTCATATTGCGCTTTTGTTTGTTTAAATCCATTTTCTAATATTTCAAGTACATTATAAATTGATAATAATTTTTCGTTAAACTGTGTTTGCCTCATGGTAGAGCCTTTTCTTATGTAATAATAATACATTGGCTCTTCTAAATATGTAATATTATTAGCATATATAGCAATAAGTGGAATTATTGCTATATCTTCATAAATACCTGTTTTAGGAAAATATAGGTTATTTTTCTTTAAAATCTCTGTTTTAATTAGCTTATTACATGGTCCTGCAACAGAAACTATATAATCTTTTTTTATATCTTCTGTCTTTTGTGGAATTGCTTTTTTTACTACTTTATTCGTATTAGTTATTTCAAAATAATCACAAACACAGATATCTGCTTGTTCTTGTTGTAGTTTATTATACATTTTGCTAAGCATATTATTGTGGATTTCATCATCTGCATCTACAAAAGTAATAAATTCGCCTTTTGCCAAATCTATTCCTATGTTTCTTGCACTTCCTTGGCCCTCATTTTCTTTCTTAATAACTTCTATAATATCATATTTAGTTTTATATTCTTTTAATATCTTGCTTGTATAATCTGTTGAACCATCATTTATTACTATAATTTCAATTTCTTTTAAGTCATTTCCAATTATACTATCTAAACAAGATTTTATATACTTTTCTCCGTTATATACTGGAACAATTACACTTACCTTTATCATACTTAACATTATTCCTTTCTCAAGGCAAAGATTATTTTTTAACTGTTTCTTCTTAAGTTATCAGTAATAAATACCAATTAATATTGATAGATAAAATCACTTTTTTTATAAGTTGTTTAATGTTTTTTGGTTTAATATTACTTATCATTTTCCTATTTTTGATTTCTTTAATGTATTGTCTTCTATCTTTTTTATTAAGCAATTTTAGTTTTAGTAAAATTGCATTTGTATAGTATGTTTTTAAATCTTCTCTTGCTTCTAATACATTAAATTGTTCAATAAATTGTATCATATTATCATAATGTAATAAACAGTCTTGTACTCTTTTTATTGTTTTTTGATAATCATCATTTCTTGTTATGCTTTCATCTGTTTGTACATAATTATATCCATAAAAATTAATTGATTTAACAGATTTTGAATTTACTAAAATAAGTGGAATTAGTCCAAAATCTTCATGATAAGTTCCTTTTCTAAAAAAAAGATTGTTTTTTGTAAATAATTCTTTTTTAAAAGCATATAAACATGGTGAATCCATTAATATATCTGAAAATGCAAGTTCTTTAAATGCTTTTTCACCATTTATATTATCAAAAACAGGTCCATCTATTCTTCGTATAGCTTGTCCGTCACTATCTACATGTGTTGCTTTATATTTTATTATATCAATATCTTTGTCTAAATAAATATTTAGAGTTTTTATTAAGTTTGGTGATACATAGTCATCTGAATCTACAAATATAATGTACTCTCCTTCCACGTGTTCTATTCCAAAATTACGTGCAGAGGCAACACCTTCGTTTTCTTTTTTGTAATACGAAATGTCTTTTCCACATTCTTCAACTTGCTCTTTTATTATCTCTTCTGTTTTATCTGTAGAGCCGTCATTTACAATTACAAGTTCTATGTTTTCGTCTAATTGTCCTATTACTGAATCTATTGCTCTTTTTATTGTTTTTTCTCTGTTGTATACTGGGATAATTACTGATATTTTAGCCATATATTTCCTTTCTTAATCTATGATTTTTTCTATTTCTTTTATTATATTTTTATTATATTCTTCCGCATTAAATTTTTCTTTTATGGTATATCCTTCTTTAATAAACTGTTTCATTGCTTCATAAATACTTTCTATATCTTTAGAAGTAACACTACCATATTTGTTTTCTACATCAATTTTTGCATCTGATACATCTGTTGTAATTATTGGTTTTTCTAAAACAAATGCTTCTTGGAATACTACTGGATATCCTTCATAATCTGATGTTAATAAAACTACATCAGCTTTTTTAAAGTATGGATATGGGTTTTTTTGTGTTCCTAATAGCTTGATATAGTCTTGTAGTCCTTTTTCTTTTATGAACTTTTTATATAATATTGTATCTTTTCCTTCTCCTACAAACCATACTGTAAAAGAAAAACCTTCATTTTTTAGTTTTTCAGATGCTTCTATTACTCTTGTTAGTTTTTTTTCTGTTTCATCATGTCTTCCAACTGTTAAAAATGTATAATTTTCTTTTCTTATTTCTACATTCTTATCTGCAAGCGCTTGTATCTTTTGGTAGTTTATTAAATTTCCTACTAAAACAAGCTTATCTTCTAGTTCGGGATATACTCTGTAAAATGAGTTATATGATGCTTTTGAAACTAAAATTATTTTTTTAAATTCTTCACATTTTAAGTTATCAAAGAAGTTTTGTATTTTTTCTATATCTTTATGATATACTTCCATATAGTCTGAGTGTACCCATAAGGCATTATTGGTAGATGCTGTTCTTGCAGTAAATGATGCCATTTTAGAGTATGTAGCATATGAAGCAGAAAAGTCAAATTTGTTTTTATATTTTATAATGAAACCTATTCTTTTTAATAGATTTATAAACTTTCTAACAACACCTACAGATATTTCACATGGTTTATATTCTATTATATGAATTCTACTATCTAATTCACTTAAGAATACTCCTTGCTTTTTTTCTAGTACTAAAGTAATGTCATAGTCTTTGTCTTTTAATGTATTTAGTAATGTAAGTAAAGATGTTTCAATTCCTCCTACATTCATATCATATGCTGAAAATAAAAGTTTTTTCATTCTATTCTCCTAACTTTTTTTGTGATTTCGTGCTTATTATATCATACTTTTTTAGTTTATTGGAAGATTATAAAGAAAAAACCGAAACTAAGATTTTGTACGCAGTGGAAACTGCTCACAAAATCTAACTTCCGTCATAATTATCTAGTACGGAAACCCATGCCACTGGCATGACTTTCCTACTATATAAAAAAAGAGATGTTATTACATCTCCCCAAAACATTTTTATTCAATTCCGTATTTCTTTTTGAATTTATCTGCTCTACCACCTGTTGTATTTAGTTTTAAGTTACCTGTCCAAAATGGATGACATTTTGAGCAAACATCTACTTTTATATCTTTTTTTGTTGATTTTGTTGTAAAAACATTTCCACATGCACATGTGATTGTTGTTTCTGTAAATTCTGGATGTAATCCTTCTTTCATTTTGTATTCACCTCTTTCTAATCGTAATATAAATTTCCAACCAATATCTTAACATATTTTGAAATTTATTTCAACCATATATTGGTACTTTTTTTATTTTTCTTTATTTTCTTTATTAAACATATATTGTGCAGACATTTGTAATTCTTCTTTTAGTGGCATTTTCTTTACTAATTTAGACACAATATTAAACAAACATGCAATAATTAAAATAACAAACAAAACTTTTTTCCAAATTCTAGCTGCCATATATTTTTCCTCCGTTTTTATAACTCTATTATTAATTATACTATATTTTCACGTTTTGTCAATATTATTCGTTTTTTTGGTTACAATATAAATTATTCTATATTTTATTTGGAGGTTTTAAATGAAAAAATCTATATATTTTATAATTATTGCTATATTTACACTTTTTGCTCTTACTGGTTGTTCTAATAACGAAGAAACTACAAACACCTCTAATCCTGATAGTGCAAGAGCTGCAAAGCTTAACGCTAATATAACTTTAGAAAATACTGATTCTTCTGAAAATACAGTGCAAAATGAAATCCATTTAGGAGCACATGAACAAACAAATGAGCCTGCACCCGAGCAAGACCTTGCTTCTTTTTCTACTAAACTTGGTGGTAAAAATACACCAAGAAGCCGAAATATTGGAATTACTACATCTACTATAAATGAAACCATTGTAAAAAATGGTGAAACTTTTTCTTTTTGTAAGACAGTCGGCAAACCTACTGCTGATAGAGGTTATGAAGAAGCAGATTCATTTGATAAAGATGGAAATACAGTTAAAACGCTAGGTGGCGGAAACTGTCAGGTAAGTAGTACTCTTTATAATGTTGTATTACAGATCCCAGAATTACAGGTTGTTGAAAGGCATGCACATGTAAAGCCTGTTCATTATGTTGCAAAAGATAAGGATGCAACTGTTTCTTATGGTAGTGTTGACTTTAAGTTTAAAAATAATACTGGTAGTGATATAAAAATTTATGCTAATTCTGATTTATCAAGTGTAAATGTACGAATTATAAAAATGGGTCAGTAACATGACCCATTTTTTCTATTTCTTTATTGCTATAATTTTATATTTTACAATACCTGCTGGAACTTTTATTTCAATTTCTTCTCCTTTTTTTGCTCCAAGTAATGCTGCTCCAATTGGAGATTCATTTGAAATCTTGTTTTGTGATAAATCTACTTCTGTTGAACCAACAATTGTATATTCTTCTTCCTCGTTGAATTCTAAGTCTTTTACTGTAACTGTGTTTCCTACTTGAACACTCTTTGTATCAATTTCAGATTCATCTATAATTTTTGCATATCTTAGTTTTGCTTCTAAATTTGCTATTTTTGTTTCGTTTTCTGCTTGTGCATTTTTTGCTTCATCATATTCTGAGTTTTCAGATAAGTCTCCAAAACCTAATGCTACTTTAATACGCTCTGCTATTTCTGCTCTTTTCTCAGTTCTTAAATATTCTACTTCTTTTTCTAAATTATCATATCCTTCTTGTGTTAATAACACTTCTTTTTCTTCCATGTAATACGTCTCCTCTCTTAGTAAAAATTGTACTTAATTTTTACATTGACACTATATTAAGCTAATAAAATGATTTTGTCAAGTATTTTGAGACAAATTTTTAGCTATATTTTCATATTCTAAAGCATTAATTTCGCCATTTTTTCCATATAATTTTTCAATAATTATGTTCTCTTCTTTAATACTCTCTCTAATCCCACTATAGTTCTTTCCAAACATTTTTGCCTCTAATACCTTCTTTTTTTCAAACTCTTCATGTTCAAATTTACCATCTATTCCTATTTCATAATCATAAATGTGTATTCCACAAAACAACTTTGTATTAATATTTACCTTTTGTATAACATCTATTATGATTGCGTTTGGATTTATTGTAAATTCATTTAATTCATCTTCTAAATAGTCCAAATTTATTATTATTTTTGATTTTAACAAACTTTTTCTTTTATTATTAGTAATTTGACATCCTACACCTAAAATATCCTCTAAATCCCTTTCTATGGTTTCAAATTGTGTCACTCTATTAGTAACAATATGTATTCTTTTTACCATTTTTGCAAGTTCTATTGCTAAATCCCTAAATCCTATATTTTTATTTTTTGTTAGTATAGTAATCTCTTGCTTCTCTTCTTCTATCTTTATTTTATTACAAATATATCCTATTATTTCTGGTAATAAATAGGTTGATAATAGCATTCCTTCTATTACTGCAATATTAGCACTTTGTAGCATTTCCTTAAATCTATTATTTTTGTTTAAATAATCTGATAGTACTACTTTCCCATTTAATTTTTGCAAAATCTTTTTTATAAAATAAAGCTTAAATTTATTAAATCTCTCTAATTCTTTATATGGCAAAACATATACTTTTTCTTCATTTACTGTTACTATACAAAAAATCTTTTTTAAGAATATTATAAACTTTTTCAAAATAATAGGTAATTTAGAATTCTTTTCAAAAACTTCATCTAAATTACCTAATTCCTTTAAATATATTATACTAATCTCATTCACCTCTTTGTCCTTACATTATATTAGGAAATGAGGTTTTTATGATTACTTTTTAAAATTCTTCTACAGATAGTTTTGCATAATATTCTTGCTTAAAATCTTCATCATACGGTATTTCATCAAATATTTCTGGCATTTGTTCTTTAAAGTATTTTAGTAATGGTATCATTACTTGACGAATTGATGGATGAACATGGTTGTTTGCTCTTAAACCAAAGATATGTTTCCATTCTCTAATATTTGCTGTCATTGTATATTCTGCTGCTGTTGAATGTGGTAATACATCTCTACACATATCAGTAGTAGCACCTAATTCTTTCATTTTTTTATAACCATTTTCTATTTCTTGCATTGTTTTTTTCCATGTTTCATATACTTCTTTATCTTCTATATAAATTGGATTTATAAAAGATATTTCATTTCCATATTTATCTTTATCATAACTACAATATCTTGTAGATTCAACTGAAAAACTAGCAAAACGGTGCCTTGTTAAATCTTTATACGAACCTATATCATTATAAATTCTAACTGTAATTTTTTCGTGTTCTAGTACAGATTCATGTCCACGGCTAATGCAATTTTTTAGTAAATTTTTATAGCTTTCATCTGTAATTTTATCTTCTGAACGATAACAAGTTCTGCAAGCTCTTTCTATTCTTCTCATAATTTCTTTTCCATCAAATTTTTCTACTTTTATCCATGGTTCTACAATTCTCATATTAATTCCTCCAATATTTGTTTTTCTAACTATATCAAATAAGTATATTTTTTTCAACAAAAAAGAAGAAATATTTTTATATTTCTTCTTCCATATTTTTATTCTCCTCTTCCTTCTGGAAGTGCTTGTGTATCCATTATAGATTTTATTTTGAATACATAACCAAATGCTCTTATAAGTTTGCTTGCTTTTACTCTTTCCCATAGAGATGGTTTTACTTCAACTTGTGTATCTGCTATATAAGATATTTGTTCTTCTGGAACTTCTTCTTGTTCTACTGCTGCTACTACATTTTCTTTTACTTGTTGTTTCTCTTCTACTATAGCTTGTTTTTCTTCTACAACATTAGATGTTTCTTCTGTAGCATCATAATCTGCTGGAACTGGTATTACTTTTAATGCATCTGCAACTTCAATTCCAATATAGCTTAATGCTTTTGAACGGTCTTCTATTCTTTCCATATCTATTTCTATATGTAGATTAGATTCCAAATTGCTAATTCTTGCTTGGATTAGTTTTACAGCGTCATCATAATTATGAGAATTTTTTCCTCTTGCTCTTCCTATAATACTTAATGCTTCTGTAATATCTTCTCCAAACTTGCCATTTGCAGCTTTTACTTCTGGTTTCCAATCATTATCTTTATCTTGAACAAATTCTAATAATCTTTTTAATTCTCCAGAAAGAATAATATTTTTTTCTCTTTGACGTATTAAATCTTCAATTTGTTTTGTGTTTTCTTCAAATTGATTTGTAGCATATTCTACTAATCCATAAGCTGCTTTATATACCTCTTTTGGAAAATTTTTCTTTTTTGGATATTCAATTAAATATGTTTTAATTGATTCAATTAAATCTTTAAAGTAAGAATCTTCATCTAATTGTACTATTTGTTTCTTACTATTTGGATTAATTAATTTTTCTACCTTATCAATATTAGATAAGATTTTTTCTTGCGTAATTATCATTCTTACGTTTACTATGCCTGTCTTTGACATTGTAAACCTCCCTCCTTTGTCCTACGTATTTATTATACATTTTTAATTATACAACTTCTTTTAAAAAAACTACAATAGGATTTTAAAAAATTTATATTTTATTTCAGTACAATTCTATTACAACTTTTATATAAAAGTCAACATTATTTTGCAATTTTTTTTATTTTTTTACTAAACCTTTTAAAATAGAATTGTCAAACTCCTTATATAACTTGGGTATATCGATTTCTTCTTTTATTTTCATTTTATAAATTAAACTAGAACATGTTAATCCAAAAATTCCGTGATGCAATAATTTCTGGATCACCCCCGTATAATTTCGTTTTTTTCTATTCCCTCTGCTATAATGTCTTCAATTGTTTTTATGTATTGTATTACTTTGTCCTTACACATAATGTTTCTTTGTTCATGTCCCCAAATTTGGCTAAGAACAATGGTCATGAAATCTTCATATTTTGTAATTATTTTTATTTGGATTAGGATAATTGCTCTTAATTTATCTATTGTATTATCTAACTTAGATATTTTAATGTCAATACTATTTTTTAATAATTTCATTCCTTCTTCTACTAAGAAATTAAAAATTTCCTCTTTACTTGAAAAATGATAATATAATGTTCCTTTTGCTACACCTACTGTTGCTGTTATTTCTTCAATACTTGTTGCATCATATCCTTTTTGGGCAAACAATTTCATAGAAGTTTCAAATATTTTTCTTTTCGTTTTATTCATAGCCTCACCTATCGTATAATAATTTTATATTACTACATATTCTTTATATTTTAATTTTCTAGCCAATTTTGATATTCTGTAATTACTTTGTTACAAACTTCTTCTGGACTTAAACTAGTAGTATCTATTACTAAATCATAGTTTGACATATCATCACGATTTACACCATATGTATCTATCCAACGGCTAGTTTCTTCTTTGTGCCTATATATAATTTTCTCTCTTGCCTCATCTTTTGAAGAATATGGTTCAGTATCTTTTCTTGCTCCATCATTAAACGCTCTTTCCACTGCAACTTCTATATCTACTTTTAAATAAACTTTAAAAGATTCTGGCACAGCATACCATCCGTAACTTTGCATCAATAATTAAATTATCATGGTTATCTGCATATATTGTTGCACTTTTTTCAATTTCTCTATCTAATTCTGGGTGTTCATCTAAGTATACTTGAAATTCACTAATTGTCATACCTTTATCACTTGCAAGCTTTCGTACATATTGACCATTACGATATATTTCATATTCTAACTTTTCTTTTAACTTATTTGATAATGTACCCTGTCCACTTGCATGGTCACCAGCTATTGTAATAATATGCTTTTTTTCTATTCTTCTTCCTCGCATATTGTCACCTTTCCTTCTGCAATTTCATCTGCAGCTAATGTTACGTTAGATGCTTCATCTTTATTAGTTAGTGGTTTATCCCCTTTAGATAATTGTCTTGCTCTTTTTGCTGTCATAACAACTAATTCAAATTGATTGTCTACTTTTTTTAATAAATCGGTAACACTTGGTTTTACCATCATTTTAATCTACCTCTTTTCTTATTCATCTACTTCTTCTTTATCATCTTTTTCAAGCCTTCCTGCAACTGTTTCTGGTTGAACTGCTGATAATATAATATGTCCAGAATCCATAATTACAACTGCTCTTGTACGCCTTCCATATGTTGCATCTACAGCTGTTTTTGCATCTTTTGCTTCTTGTACCATTCTTTTGATTGGTGCTGACTCTGGGCTTACAATTGCTATAATTCGGTTTGCTGAAACAATATTTCCAAATCCTATATTAATTAATTGCATATCTCTCTCCTTATTCAATATTTTGAATTTGTTCACGGATATCTTCTAACTCGGTTTTAGCTTCTATTACTAAATTTGTAATTTCTAAACTACCAGATTTTGAACCAATAGTGTTTATTTCTCTGTTCATTTCTTGAATTAGAAAGTCAATCTTTTTTCCAACTGGAATATTTTCTTCCATCATATTTTTAAATTGTGTAATATGACTACCTAATCTTGTTAGTTCTTCTTCAACAGAGCATTTGTCTGCATATATAACGATTTCTTGGTTTAATCTTTCCTTGTCTACTATATCCGTTTTTAGAATTTCCTTTATTCTTGTTTCTAATTTTACTACATATTCTTCTACAAGTCTAGTAGAATATTCAGAAATTTTTGAAACTTTTTGTTTGATTGTACTTAATCTACCTTCTAAATCTTCTTTTATTTTGTTACCTTCTTGTTTGCGCATTGCTATAAAGTTGTTAATTGCATCTTTTAGGCATGTGCTTACTTCTTTCCATATTATCTCTTCGTCTTCCACATTTTGAATACATAATACCTCTGGAAATTTTGAAATTTCTGTTACTGGTATGTTATCATTAATGCCATTTTCATTTGCTAATTCTTTTAATTGTTCAATATAAATTTTCGCAAGTTCTTTATTAATTTTTATATCTTTTCCTTTTGCACTATTATTCTCAAAAGTAACTAATACATCTATTTTTCCTCTTGAAATATTAGAAGCTATTTCCTTTTTTATCTTTTCTTCTAAATAGCTAATGCTTCTTGGTAATTTTACAGTAATATCACAGTATCTATGGTTTACAGATTTTATTTCTATATTATACATTCTTCCATCATTTTCATAGTTTGATCTTCCAAACCCTGTCATGCTTTTCATGTTTAATTCCTCATTTCTTTATTATTTCTCCTATATCACTTAAACTTTGAATATACTTTTTTTTCATTTTTTTACTAATAATAATTGACTTTACTACATAATAAATTGCAAATATGTATGATACTAGCGATATATATATATCAAAATCATATATATACATTGTATATATATATGTTGAAAATAGTATAAATATTGAAAATGCAAAACACTCTAACCCATTAATGGCTAGTTTTCCGTTTTCTTTTTTATAACTAATTTCAAATAAAATAATTGTAAATATAATAAAGCTTAAGCTAAATACTTTTAAATCTTTAAGAAATACTGATGTTTCTATATTTATTGCTCCTAAGCTAATTAAATATAGAAATGCCATTAATATGTCTGCTATTAATATATTTTCAAACATTTTTTTATGGATTTTTTTTTCTTCTTCTTTTGGTATATGTTTTTTACTCATTATTTCTTTTTCTAATTGTTCCATACCTTTATTTTCCATAAATTTACCTACTCCATTTCATCAAATTCATACATAATAATACTTGCTAAAACTAGTGGTGCTGTTTCAGTCCTTAAAATTCTCTTTCCTAATGTTACTGTTTTAGCATTTGGTAATGTATTTAAAATGTCAATTTCTTCTTTTGCTATTCCACCTTCTGGGCCTACAATAATTGCAATTTCTTTACTTTTATTTTCTTTAGCTTCTTTTAGAACTTGTTTTATATCCCACTCTTTTTCTTCTTCATATGCAACAATTACTATATCATATTTTTTCAATATTTCATATAAATTTCTTAAATTTATGCAAGAATGTACAGTAGGAATTTTATCACGTTTACTTTGTTTTGCTGCCACTTCGGCGATTTTTTGCCATCTTTCTATTTTTTTACTGGCTGATTTTTCATCTAGTTTAACAACACATCTTTCCATTTTTATGGGTGTAATATCATTTACACCTATTTCTGTAGCCTTTTGTATAATTTGTTCCATTTTCTCTTGCTTTGGCAAGCCTTGAAAAATGTGTATAGAAATATTGCTTTCTGTGGTATATGCACATTCTTCTAAAATTTCTGTAATGACACTATTAGCTTGTGTTTCTATAATTTTAGTAATATATGTTTTTTTAGTATCTACATTACAAACTTGTATATTATCATCATTTTGCAACCTAAGCACATTTTTAATATGATTTACATCTTCTCCTATAATTTGAACTTTACTTCTTTCAATTTGATTTTCTTTTACAAAAAATTTATACATATATATTAAATTTTCCTTTCGCATATACTTTTATTTACAATGTAAAGTATATCATATCTCATTTTAAAATACTACTATGGTTAAGAAATATTTAATTTTCCATACCAAAATACCTTTACGATATATTTTTATTATATCATAAAGGTATTTTTTTACACAAATTTCATGACATGCCCTATCCTAAATTGCAAATCCTGGTGTGATAGCACCATCTGTTGTACTTGAAACACTCGATTGACCACATAAACCGATTATTAAGAACATAGCATGCATAATTTGAATAATAGACAGAGACTGAACGAGTCCACCATTCATGTTTCTTAATTACGGTTCCCCCTGCACTATAAAATTTATATTGTGTTCCTTCTGTTGTTATAGTTTTATTATAGCCACCTACAGATGTCGAACCCCAAATCTCTGCTACTGATAGTAACCATAATTTATCATTTGAGTCGGTAACACTTCCTGCATTATTATAGTTTTTTATATATGGCTTACTTACTTGTTTTATATATTTCTTATTTTCCAAGCTATTTATAGTTGTATTGTTTAATGTACCTCTTAATGTACACGTCTCCCATATAAAATCGTCATTACCAAGTCTGTTCACACTAATATAATCAACATATTCAAAGCTTATTCCTGCATAGATATTTGTTTCTCCTTCTCCATATGCACTTGTATCTGTTAATGTATCGTGGTTAAATCCTAGTATTCTTACTTGTTTTCCATTTACTGTTGTCCAGTCTCCTATTCCTAATGTATCTGCTTTTCCATTTATGCTTACATTTACTTCTGCTGTATCATTATTTATTTGCCCAACTTCTGTTCCATAATTATCTGATATTACTTTTGCAATTGAATTTAGTTCTTCCCATGTGTATTGTATTTGTTTTGCTGTGTGTGTTATTCCTCCTGCTCCAACAGTTGGTGGAGGTGGCAAAGTTACTGTTATATTACATGTTGCTGTTACTGTGCTTACCTCATTTGATGTTACTGTTATTATTGCTACTCCTTCTCCTTCTGCTGTTATATTTCCTGCATTATCTACTGTTACTACTGCTTCATTACTACTTGTCCATGTTATTGTTTTATCTAATGCATTTTCTGGTAATACTGTTGCTACAATTGTATCTGTTCCACCTTTTACTAATTCTATATTTGTTTTATCTAATGTAATAGTTGTTACTTTTGGTGGTTCTGTTTTTATTGTGCTTGTTTCTTTTACATCTGTTCCTTCAGCAGTTACTAGTTCTACTTGTATTATATAATCATTGTTTATTGTTAGCCCTGTAAATGTATATTCATTTGCAGTATCTGTTGTAGCTAAAGTAAAACTTGTGTCTCCGTTTGTTACATTTTTTATACTATATTTGTAACTTGCTCCATTTGCATTTGATGCAATTACTTTTACACTTATGCTATTTATTGTTGTTCCTGTTACTTGTATATTTGCTATTCTTGGTTCTTTTGTTGCTTTTCCTTGGTATGTTATTTTTATATTGCCACTTGCTTCTTTTTCTACTAAAAAGGTATAACCTTCTACTACTATATTTTTGTTGTTATCATCTATGTCTGTTACATCGGCGGGTGTTATTATTCCTTTGTTTATTAAATGGTCTATATATTCCTGTAAACTTGGTACTTCTCCATTCTTTCTTGCTACTAAATCTACTTTTTCTAGTTCTAGCTTTTCTAATATTTCACTTATTTTATACTGTTCTGCTCCTTGCTGTGCTTGTTTTAGTATCCCATGCTCTCCTAGTGTTAGGTTTAGCACTACTCCTGCTAGGATTAATAGAATGATGATAGTTATTACAAGTGCTATTAGTGTGATACCTTTTTGATTTTTGTATTTGGTAATGCCTCCGAAGTATCGGACGAGCACTGCTCGCCCCTACATGTATAGGGTATGTCTTTGTAGTATTATTTTGATTTTTCATTTTCTTCTTCTCCTTTTCGTTCGTATTCTTCTTCTTTTAGTATTTCTCTTTTATTAATATGTATACATTTTATATTTACTTATATTACTTTGTCAATATTTTTATTATTACATTTTTGTTACAATAATTTTGTGAAGTATTATTTGCTTTTTTATGTGCAAAAAAACTTAGACTTATTTCTAAATCTAAGTTTTTTTATTTTTGTAATATAGTTTATGATTAATTTTCAATACCCTCTATACAATTTTCATAAATAAATTTTTTTAAACTTGTCATATCATTTGTTTCATAATATTTTGTTAATTCTTCTCCAAAATGTTCATCTTCTTCTATTGGAATACTAATAATACCTTTTCCATTTTGAATCATAATTTTGTTTGCAAATAGCATTGCTGTTCTCTTATTGCCATCAGAAAAGAACTGTGTTCTCATTAAATAGCACATAATTGTAATTACTCTGTCTGTAACACATTCTAATTTATTATATTCTTCTAATTGCTTTATTACATTTTCCTCTTTTGGCAATTCTGGTTTCCAATTAGTTCCGCCAATTCGAACTTCATATACTCTCATTTGCCCCGCCCTATCTACTAAGTTACTTCCTACTAAACTATTGATTGTTTTTAGTAAATTCAAATTATTTTCTAATGTAATTGAGTTTAACACAAAAAGCCATGTATGTTTTAGATTATTAATTGTTTGAATTTCATCTAGCCTAAGACGTGCTACATTTCCTCCATCATATAATTTTTGTGTTTCTGGATATGTAACATCAATTCCTTCAATATGAGAACTTCTCCAAATACTATCTACAATATTTCTCTTTGCTAAAAATATGTTTTGTTCTTGTGTCATATTATACTTATCTTGCATATCAAAATTTTCCTTTCACATATACTTCTATTTATGTTATACAGTATAACATATCTTATTTTAAAATACTACTATTCTTAAAAAAGCACAGTATTTTCCTTAAAAAAAGAGTAAATAGTCGATCCTTATCACTATTTACTCTTTTTTATCTTATGCTCTTGGATGAGCATGTTTATATATATTTTTTATACTTTCATCTTGGAATTGCATATATACTTGTGTAGATGATATATCTGAATGTCCTAGCATCATTTGGATAGATTTTAAATCAGCTCCATTTTGTAATAGATGTGTTGCAAATGAATGTCTTAGTACATGTGGTGTAATATCTTTTGTAATATGTGCTTGGTCTTTATAATATTTTACAATTTTCCAAAATCCTTGACGAGTTAATCTTCTTCCATTTGTGTTAACAAATAAGGCATTCACTTTTTCATCTTTAATTAAGATAGGTCTAGAATTTTCAATATATTCAGCTAATGCTTTTAAAGATAATGAACCTAATGGTATATTTCTTTGTCTTGAACCGTATTTGCAAGATACTAAACCATCTTTTAAGTTTACATCTTCAATATTTAAAGAAATAATTTCTGAAACTCTCATTCCTGTTGCATAAGCAAATTCTAGCATTGCTTTATCTCTAATTCCTTTTAAATCTACATCTTTTGGTTGGTCTAATAATAATTCTATTTCAGATGATGTTAAAATGCTTGGCACTTTTTTCTCAACTTTTGGAGATTGAATCTTTTCTGTTGGGTCTTTTTTTACTTTTTTGTTACGTACTAAAAATTGATAAAAAGAACGTATTGATGCTACATTTCTTGAAATAGTAGATGTTTTCTTACCACTTTCTTGTAAATAATCAAAATACTTTTTCATTTCTTCATCTGTTATTTTTTGATAATTAATTCTATTATTATTTGTATATTGTTCAAATTGTACAATATCCCTTCTGTATGATTGTAACGTATTTTCTGATAATTTCTTATCATCCTTTATAAATTCTAAAAAACTACTGATTTGTTTCTCCATTTTACACCCTACCCCTAAACTTCTTATTTTATGTCATTTTTACAATTAACATAACGCATATATGTTATATCAAAATTAATTGTAATTGTAAATAGATTTTTTTGAAATTTTTTAAATATTTTTTTCTAAAACTATAGATATTTGGAACAAATTTCCATTAAATTTGATGATGCATATACTTCTATAAATGCTGATAATTCTATTGCTATAAGTAATAGGCAACAAATAATGGTATGTCTTGTTATTTCTATTTTTACTGTTTCTCTTTTTTTATCTTTTACAATTGCTTTATACAATTTTATACCACTTACTGCTAATGCTAATATACATGGAATGAAGATAATGTTTTGTAATAATATTGATATTGTTACAAATAATATTCCGTTTTCCCATTCCTAGTGTAGCAATTGCAGATGATATAGTATATCCTAAGCAAAAGCCTCTATATATAATAATTCCATATACTATAGGAATTCCAATTACTGTTGATCCAACAAACCATAATGCTAGCACTAATAAAAAATTGGAGATTAAACAATCTTTTAACAGAACTCCTTTATCAATTTGTGCATTAGATTTTAAAGAATTTACAAACTCATTTAAATAATTTGTAATATCTTCTACCTGATTTTGTGAAGAATTATTTATAAAAATAATTCCAAAAATTAGACCAATTAAAAATAGTAGTAAAACAATACTGTATTCTCTTAAGTTATTTTTTGCATGTCTTATCAAAATTTCTTTTAGTTTACTTCCTTGTTTTTTTCCTAAGTTTCTCAATTCGTTACCTCCTCATGTTTTTCTATACATAATGTCTATGTAATAAATTGAAATTTAGAACTTTTTTTAGTTAATTAGATTTTATCTAATATTCATGCCCCTTTTATTCTTTTGTTGTTACCTTTCCATATACTCCGCCACCGCCTGCTTGTACTATAAGACCTCCGATTTCTTGCTTGTACAATCAAATGTGCAATTTTTGCATTAGTTACTGCTTCTATATCGTCTTCTGAAAGCTTATGTAATATGTCCATTTCTGTTCCAAAATGATTTAATAACTTATCAATTGTTTTTGCTCCTAGCCCTGGAATAAATGTAAGTGGTATTTGATATATGTATGGTGGTCTATTTTTAGGGCTTTTAGTTTCTTTTTTATCTTTAATAATTTGAATTCTATCAAACACTCCCATTGTTATATTTTTTGAGTCACAATCTGAACATGAAGTTACAGGTGCTATTCCTTCAACATTTTTTTCACATGTCTCACAATATGTTCTATGATATTTCCCCAGTTTTGGGTCTAATCCATAATTTGCAATAATCTTTCTTCCTTCTTGTCCTTTTATAGCTTTTATAAATTCTTTAAAACTAATATTTTCTATTAACATTTTGTTATATTCTCTTGCAATTTTAGGAAGTGAATGTGCATCAGAATTGGTTAAAAAGCTCCTTGTTTCTAATTCTGAAATTGTATCTGCTAAGAATGTATCAGAACTTAAACCAAGTTCAATTGCAAATATTTTATCAAATTTTTCTTTAAATATTTTAGATAATTTATCTGTGCAATTCCCATAAAAGCTTTTATGTGGTGTAAATGCATGCGCTGGAATTAGTATTCCATTGTACTTTTCTACAATGTCAATTAAGTTATACGCTGAGATGTCTGCTCTTTGTGAACTTAGCGTTATATTACTAATATGATGGCTCATTTCGTTTGAAAAGCCCTTAATATCTTTTAGAGTCGGAAAATAGCACAAATTATGAGCACTACCTGTTTTCCCTTCATCATTTATTTCAGCGGTTTCTATTTCACTACCTAAAATTATACATACTTTGTTTTTATATATAATTCCTCCATCTGGTATCTCGTAAGCATCCCCATTTTTAAGAAATTCTTCAATATCTTCTATTACATATGGAGAAGCACAATCAATTATTCCTACTACACTTATTCCTTTTCTTTCTACACATTCTTTTGCAATATTTTCAAAATTCAAGCTCCTTGCTGCTGTTATTTTTATTGGTTTGTTTGATTTACTTCTTCCTATATGAACATGCATATCTGCAAATACTTCGTACATTTCTTTCCTCCTTTATATACAAAATTATAGAGGATTACAAAATAATCCTCCTACTTCTTTTGTATCTCTTACCTTTCTTCTCCACCAGATGCTCTTTGGTTTTCTCTTCTGTTAATACTTTCTATATTATTTCTAATAAACGGAACAATATCTGCCATTTCGTCAGTATTTGATTTTTCATTTGGTACTTCTTTATTTTTATATTTTAAATTGACTTTAGATATATCTTTCATATCTTTTTCAAATTGTGCAGTAGCAATTTTTATACCTGATAGCACATCTTTTATATCTACTAAATTTATTTTTCTTTGTTCTCCTGATATTTTATGTTCTTCGTCTCCTAATCCTTCTTTTGATAAATGACGTGAATATCCCTCTATATCAAAACCCATTTTATTTCCTCCTTAAACCGCAATATCTTCTGTTACGCATACAAATTCTTTAAATTTTTCTAAATAATAATTATCTTTTCCTTTTAAATTACGGTGTTCTAATAAGATTAAGGCTTCGTCTACTGGAAAACCTCGTCTTTCTGGTCTGTTTAATAGCATACCCCCAAAATTATCTACAAGTTCTAATATATCACTTTCTTTTTCTCTTGGAGAACTACCACTATATCTATTTACTTCTTCACATATTTTACAAAATCTTTTATCAAATCCCAAAGTAGCTAAATATTCTGCTCCTTCTTTTGCATAAGATTTAATTTTTGATAAATCTTGTGGATTATCTGTTTTTTTACAAGAGCATAGTAAACATGCAGTTATTACTAAATTCTTATCTATATCATCAATTTTCATATCCTCTATAAACATTCTTGCAAGTTCTGTTTTAAATATAACAGAATTATCAAAGAAAATATCTATTCTCTTCTTTAAATAGTATACAATTTCCATCTTTTTTATATAATTATGTTCTGATAATATATATTCAGCAAATGTTTCCATAGGCTCTCTCCTTACCTTTTAATCCTTTGTGCCATTCCAAATACGATTTCATTATATGATAAATTATGACACAATTCAAGCATGTAACAAAAATGTAATACTATTGTAAACCTATGGTTATAAAAACATAATCCTATTGTAATATAATAAAATAGTTAGAATTCTATTTACTTATTTTTCCATATAATATTGTAATATCTTTTTCTAATATCTGGATATCTCCTTTATTTTTAATTATATAATCTGATTTTTGTAATAATTCTTCATCTGGTATTTGAACAGCAATTCTCTTCTTTGCCATTTCTTCTGTAATATTATCTCTTGTGCAAATGCGTTCAACTTTTTGCGTTTCATCAGCGATAATTCCTAATACAATATCACATTTTTCATTTAATTTACTTTCAAATAAAAGTGCTGCATCTATAACTATTAGTTTACTTTCTTTTGCTAAGTCTATTCTTCTTTTTATTTCTTCTACAACAAATTTAAATGTAATACTATTTAAAGCTTCTCTTTTTTCCTTATTATTATAAATAATGCATGCAAGCTCTTTTCTTTTTAAATTGCCATTAGTATCTAAAATATCTTCTCCAAAATACTCTGCAATAGCTTGTAAATACATATTTCCTTTTTTAGATAATTCTCTTGCAACTTCATCTGCATCAATAATAAATGCATTAAACTTTTTATTTAATATCTCACATACAGTAGTCTTTCCAACACCAGACGTTCCTGTAACACCAATCACTTTCATAATTTCTCCTTTATTTTTTGCATTATATCATATCTTTATAAAAAATAAAATAACTATTTTTTCATTTTTCGCTTGCATAAACACTTGTTTGTGTGATATACTGTTTTAAGAATATTTGTTTGGAGGTTCTTATGGAAGTTATAGATAAATTAAAGATTTTAGCAGATTCAGCAAAATATGATGTTTCTTGTAGTTCTAGTGGTAGCAAAAGACTAAATAAAAATGGTGGAACTGGAAATGGTTCCTTTTCTGGTATTTGCCATTCTTGGGCAAGTGATGGAAGGTGTATTTCTCTTCTTAAAATACTTTTATCAAATGCCTGTATGTATGATTGTAAATACTGCATTAATAGAATAACAAACAATGTGCCTCGTGCTACTTTTACTCCACGTGAAGTAGCTGACCTTACTATAAATTTTTATAAACGTAACTATATTGAAGGATTATTTTTAAGCTCAGCAGTTATAAAATCTCCAGATTATACTATGGAGCTTCTTTATCAAACAACATTTATACTTAGAAAAGAATATAATTTTAATGGATATATTCATACAAAAACTATTCCTGGAGCAAGCCAAGAATTAGTTAATAAACTTGGAACTCTAGTAGACCGTATGAGTATTAATATAGAACTGCCATCTAATGATAGTTTAAAGTTACTTGCACCACAAAAAGAAAAAGCAGGTATTTTGAAGCCAATGGAACAAATAGCCACAAACATAGCTATTTCGAAACAAGAAAAATCAAAATATGCATCTTCCTTTGTTCCAGCACGGTCAAACTACTCAATTAATAGTTGGTGCTACTCCAGAATCAGACCTAAAAATTATCCGTTTATCTGAAAGTTTATATAAAAAATATAACATGAAACGTGTTTATTATTCTGCATATGTATCAGTAAACAAAGATAATCTTTTACCAACTCTTAATACACCTCCACTTCTCCGCGAAAACAGATTGTACCAAGCAGATTGGCTTATTAGATTTTACGGTTTTAAAACAAATGAATTACTAGATGATTCACACCCAAACTTTAATAATTTATTAGACCCCAAATGCGAATGGGCATTACGACATTTAGAAAATTTTCCTGTAGATGTAAATACAGCTGATTTCTATACCCTTTTACGTGTTCCTGGTATTGGGGTTATTTCTGCAAAACGAATTATTCGTGCAAGAAGAAATTTTAACTTAAATTTTGAAAATTTAAAAGGATTAGGCATTGTACTAAAAAGAGCTGTTTATTTTATTACCTGTAGCCGGAAAATACTATAACCATGCTCGTTATTTAAGTACTTCTTTTATTGAAACAAATCTATTATATACAGAAAGACGTTCTACTCCACTTCTTAGTACTTCTACCCAATTGTCTTTATTTGACAAAAGCTTACCTACAAAGGAGGATTCTATAAAATGTATAAGTGGGAATTTATAAATAAAATATATACATATGATGGCAGTTTTGAAGGACTACTTACAATTGTTTTTGATAGTTACATTAATAAAACTCTTCCATACAATATTACAAGTGATACTTCTTGTATAAACTTACTATATGAAACAATTCATATAAAAACAGATGAAATAAAAGCAAAACGTATTCTAGAAGGAACAGTAAAAAATGTATCTTACCATGCCTTATCTAATGCATATTATACATTTTTATCTAATAACCCCAAAAAAGAATTACTAATAGTACAGTATTTATTATTAGGCTTTTTAATTGGTAATAAAATAGACCACTTATTATCAAATGAAATTGTTTTAAAAATAGAGAAAATTCATAAAAGAGTATTTGGTGAACTTCATCGTTTAATGGGGCTTGCTCGTTTGATGGAAGTAGATAAAAATATATTCTACTGCAAAATTCATCCAGATAACAACATAATAGAACTATTAGCTCATCACTTCATAAAGCGTTTTCCTACACGGAAATTTTATGTTACATGATAAAAATAGAAATATAGTTTTATTATATAACACAAAAACTTATAATGTAGTAGATGCAAATAATTTAGTACTACCATCTATAAGTAAAGAAGAACAATATTATCAAGATTTATGGAATTGTTTTTACCATACAATAGGCATAAAAGAGCGAAAAAATTCACGTTTACGCATGCAATTTATGCCAAAGAAATACTGGCAAGATTTAGTAGAAAAATTTTAAACTTTTATAAGCTAGTAATAGCATTCCTTGCCATTTCATCACATCTATTGTTATACTCATTATCACTATGCCCTTTTACTTTTATAAAATTAACATCATGTACTTTAGTAAGTTCATATAATTCCTGCCATAATTCCTTATTTTTTACAGGTTCTTTGCTTGCATTTTTCCAACCATTTTTCATCCAACTATAAATCCATTTCTGGTTAAATGCATTAACAACATAAGCACTATCACTATAAACACTTACTTTGCACTTAAATTTTAGAAGTTTTAATGCTTCAATTACTGCTGTTAACTCCATTACATTATTAGTAGTATCTTTTTTTCCTCCTGAAATCTCTTTTTTATTATCCTTATACATTAAAATACTTCCCCAACCACCTGGACCAGGATTGCCAGAGCATGCTCCATCAGTGTATATAACAACATCTTCCATATTTATAAATTCTCCTTTTATATATTTTTTTTAATTTTTTTATATTATATTTGAAAAAAAAATCTTTTTATGATATTATAACAATAATTGTTTTTTTATTGCAAGATTTAGGAGGAAAATTTATGAATAAAGTACTAGGAATTGTTGCAGAATATAACCCATTTCACAATGGTCATCTATACCATTTAAATGAATCAAAAAAAGCTGTTAATGCAGATTATGTAGTAGCTGTTATGAGTGGTAACTTTGTACAACGTGGAGATACTTCCCTAATTAACAAATGGGCAAAAACCGAAATGGCTATTCAAAATGGTGTTGACCTTGTTATTGAATTACCTGCTATTTATAGTGTATCTAGTGCAGAAAATTTTGGATATGGTGCTATCAAAATTTTAAATTCTTTAAAAATTGTAGACTATTTATCTTTTGGTAGTGAACTTTGTGATGTTAATATTTTAAATGAATTCGCTACAGTACTTTATGAGGAACCAAAAGAATATGTATCTATTTTAAACCATGAATTAGGTAAAGGTTTTTCATATGCAAAAGCTAGAGAAAATGCTCTTCTTATATATTTAAATGATATAAGAAAATATGCTAATATTTTATCTAGTTCTAATAATATTTTAGCAATAGAATATTTAAAAGCTCTAAAAAAAGAAAAAAGCAATATTATACCTTTTAGTATTAAACGAAATAAAGTAAATTATAATGACACCGAAATTATCGATGGTTTTGCCAGTGCCACTGCTATTAGAAAAATTGCTTTAACAAATGATGTTTGGAGCCTTAGAAAAGCAATGCCAAAGACCTCTTTTGATATTATGTATGAACAATTACGCTCTGGAAAAACAGTTTCAGATTTATCAAAATTTGAACACGAAATTATTTATAATTTAAGAAGAATGACTCTTGAGGAAATTGCTGATATACCAGATGTTACAGAGGGGCTTGAAAATTTAATTAAAAATGCTGCTAGTTCTTGTAATACTATTGAAGAATTTATTGGTATCGTAAAAAGTAAAAGATACACTGTAACAAGATTAAAAAGAATTTTAGTATATTGCCTTCTTGGAATAACTAAAAAAGATATGCTAAATTCTCAAAAAGTAGACCCATATATTCGTGTTCTTGGTTTTAATGAAAAAGGAAAAGAACTGTTATCTGGTATTTCTCATGCTAACCCAAAACTAGATATTATTACTTCTCCTCGTAGATTTTTAGATGAATCAAATAATAAACCATTAAAATCTATGTTAGAAAAAGATATTTTTGCAACAGATGTATATACCTTAGGTTATGATTATGACTCATTTAGTAACCTTGATTTTACAACTCCAGTCATATCTATATATGCAAGTACTGATGTAAATATAATATAAGAAAGTATTTTAATATACTTTCTTTTTTTGCACCTTTTCCCCTATTTTGTCATATATTGTAGTATAACCTAAAATAAGGAGGAATTTTAATGCGTAGAAGATGTAATTGTCATAAATGTTGTTTAAGTAATTATTCAAATTACACTGACGACCTTATGGAAAAATCATGTAAAAATGTTGATAATACTATATGTTGTTCAGATGATGGCGATTGTGGTTGCGGTTTTGATGAAGAAGAATCTGTATTCCCTACAAATCCAATGCTTGCTCAAAGCTATGTGCCTTGGCAAACAATGGACAAAACATTTAAACCATGTGTTGGTTTAAAAATGGGAACTATCTTCCCTGAACTTGTTAGCCCATATGTTCCTTGCCAAGATATAGAAGAAATGGAATTTATAAAGCAAACAAATATGATTGGAGAGGGGTGTAACAAATGTTAGAAGATATGAATGAAAACAGAACTCATTGTGAATGTGAATGTGCTTGTTCTTGCCAAAATGAATGTGAACGTAATAACTCATTACGAACTGAAATGATGATGCAATTAAGAGCCTACAAGTTCTCAATTATAGAACTTGGGCTATATTTAGACACTCATCCAGATGATGAAAAAGCCCTTTGCTTGCATAGAGAATATACAAAAAAAACAAAAGAGTTATCAGACAAATATCAAAAAATGTTTGGTCCTCTAACAATTTATTACCCATGTAAAAAATGGAGATGGCTAGAAGAACCTTGGCCATGGGAAAGGGGGAACTTTTAATGTGGACTTATACAAAAGCACTAGAATATCCTATTAAAATAAAATGTACGAATCCAAGACTTGCAAAATTTATTATTTCACAATATGGTGGTCCAGATGGAGAACTTGCTGCATCTTTAAGATATTTATCTCAAAGATTTGGTATGCCAGACCAAAAAGCAAAAGCAATTTTAAATGATATAGGTACAGAAGAATGGGTACCATGATGTTGTCAATAGCTAAAGACAAAATTTACAA
>CANOGC010000004.1 GCA_947565445.1 uncultured Clostridium sp.
GACTTAATGATTTTCTTCCTATACAAGATTGGTTTAATGAAATGCATGCTAAAAACACAAGTCAAAAGGTTCGAGCAGTATTTAAAAATAAAGGTAATTCAGGTATTCCTTTAACTATTAATGTACCATATGGTTATAAAAAAGATCCTTTAGATAAAAATAAATGGATTATAGATGAACCAGCTGCAGAAATAGTAAGAAGAATATATGATTTATGTATTCAAGGATATGGAACTCATCAAATATGCAATATATTAAAACAAGAAAAAATTCCAACTCCAAAAGAATATAAAGCAATGAATGGCTTATGCAATTATCATATATCTGAAGTCAAATATTGTTGGCAGGATAGGTCTATATATGACATCTTATTTAGACAAGAATATATTGGAGATACAGTAAATTTTAAAGGCACAACTAAATCTTTTAAAGATAAAAGTAAAATTTATTTTCCAAAAGAACAATGGAAAATCTTTAAAAATACACATGAACCTATCATTGATGAAGAAACTTGGAATACTGTACAACGCATTCGAGAAAATAGACAACGTCCTACTAAGATTGGTAAAGTAAATATATTTTCAGGACATTTATTTTGTAAAGATTGTGGCTCAAAATTATATTATTGTACTTCGAGAAGTTATACAGAAAACAGACATTTTTATAGATGCTCAAAATATAAAAATACTTCTTCTAAATCATGTACAAGTCATACTATTAGAGAACATATCTTAAAGGAATTAGTTTTAGAAAATATTAAACAAGTCCTATCTTATATTCGTTCTTATGAAGATTTATTTATAAAACAAAAACTTGAAACTTCACTTGAAGAACAGAAAAAAATGGATAGTATAAACAAAAAATTGTTATCACAATATGAAAAACGAATAAAAGATATTGATAACTTGATACAACATATTTACGAAGACAATATTTCTGGCAAAATTACAGATGAAAGATTTACTACTCTATCATTAAATTATGAAAAAGAACAAAAAGAACTTAAAAGTAAAGTTAAAGAATTAGCTAATAGGCTCGATACAACTAAACAGCAAGAACTAGATTTAACATCTTTTGTTAGTAAAGTAAAACAATATACTGAGATTTCAGAACTTACGCTAGAAATTATAAATGAATTGATTTCTAAAATATATGTATATCAATCAGAAAAAGTAAATGTTAAACCAACTCAGCAAATAGACATTTACTATAACGGAGTTGGAATTATAGATATTCCACTAAATGAATATGAGCTAGAAAATGCTTTTCAGGAAAGTATTAAAAAAATAAAAACAACTTAGTCTGTACTATTTTAAAGTAATGGAGCACATACCAATAATTGTCCTTGTTGGTAGTGCTCCTTATACAATCCTCTATATCCATAATTATTAAATCTTCCATAGTTTTTAACACCTGCAAGTTTTGCTGTATCAAATAAATATTTATTTTTGTTCTTAACGTTTTGCCTTGTATATAGTCTTTTTTCATCTTCACTTAATGCTTTATATTCTTGTCTTGTTATTTCTTGCTTTCTTGTTTGAACTGCAAAATATGTTTGTGCTCAAGCTACCTGCTTCTTTCTACTATCTCCATTTTGAGCTATTAAGTAACATGCATATCTAGTTAATTTCATATCATCTACCGTTTTTTCTGCATTTTTAGGCATTTTTATCGTTTTGCCGATGTCGGCAAAATGTTCAAATATAGTATTGTTGCTATTTTCACAAGACTTCTTTGCTTTATCTATAACTTTAATAAAATTTCCCCACTTACTATATTCTAGCATTTCCATCAGTTCTCTTGCATACCAAAATTCCACTCCATTTTCGTCTATATGTTTAATATCTTCAAAGCTTTTTTCCGTTTTATTCATTATATTATTTTCCATCTAATCTCTCCTCTCTCAACTGTTCGGAATTTCCGAGCAGTTTAAATTTATTTAAATCTCACTACTTTTCTACTATTTATATCATATCACCTTTATTTTTTCAATAGTTTTGCGAATTTTTGTTCTATTGTCTTAATTTTCTTAATTTTCTTAATTTTAACCTCATTTACCATTGAATTTGTCCTATTAGTGTGATAAAATATTACAAATTAAATAATTTGATGCACTTATGTATGTCCTTATGGCTTTCATAAGGGTGTACATTGTTTTTTTAGGGGGATTTTATATGATTGATATTAAATTTTTAAGAGAAAATCCAGATTTAGTTAAGGAAAATATTAAGAAAAAGTTTCAAGACCATAAACTTATCTTAGTAGATGAAGTTATTAAGTTAGATGAAGAAAATAGAAAGATTAAATTAAAAGGAGATGAACTTCGTTCTCGCCGTAATAGTTTAAGTTCTGAAATTGGTATGCTTATGAAAAGTGGCGAAAAAGAAAAAGCAGAAGAAATTAAGCTACAAGTTACTAATATTAATGAAGAACTTGTAGAAAATGAAAAATTAGAAACAAAACTTGCCGAAGAAATTACAAGTAAAATGATGAAAATTCCTAATATGATGCATGAATCTGTTCCTATTGGAGAAGATGATTCTAAAAATGTAGAAGTTAGTAAATATGGAGAACCTATTGTTCCAGAGTACGAAATTCCTTATCATACAGATATTATGGAACGTTTTGCTGGTATCGATTTAGATTCTGCAAGAAGAGTTGCTGGAAATGGTTTTTATTATTTAATAGGGGATATTGCAAGGCTTCATAGTGCTGTTATCTCTTATGCTAGAGATTTTATGATTAACAAAGGTTTTACTTATTGTATCCCTCCTTTTATGATTCGTTCAGATGTTGTAACTGGTGTTATGAGTTTTGAAGAAATGGATGCTATGATGTACAAGATTGAAGGAGAAGATTTATACTTAATTGGAACTAGTGAGCATTCTATGATTGGTAAATTTAAGGGTCAAATTTTAAAAGAAGCTGATTTACCATATACTATGACATCATATTCACCATGTTTTAGAAAAGAAAAAGGTGCTCATGGTATTGAAGAACGTGGAGTTTACCGTATTCATCAATTTGAAAAACAAGAAATGATTGTTGTATGTAAACCTGAAGATAGCTATGATTGGTATGATAAAATGTGGTCTTATACTGTTGAATTATTTAGAAGTTTAGATATTCCAGTTCGTACATTAGAATGTTGTAGTGGTGACCTTGCAGATTTAAAGGCAAAAAGTGTTGATGTAGAAGCATGGAGCCCAAGACAACAAAAATATTTTGAAGTAGGAAGTTGTTCAAACCTTACAGATGCACAGGCTAGACGTTTAGGTATTCGTATTAAAGGAGAAAACGGAAATTATTATGCACATACTTTAAATAATACTGTAGTTGCTCCACCTCGTATGCTAATAGCACTATTAGAAAATAATTATAAATCTGATGGTTCTATTGTTATTCCAGAAGCCTTACGTCCTTATATGGGAGGCAAAGAAATTTTAAAGCCAAAGGAGTAGAACAGAACCCCCAGTCATTCTTCGAACGACAGCCCCCTTAAATAAAGGGGCCTTTACTCTATATGTTTAAGATAATACTTATTATTGAAAGGAGCTATTAGATATGATTGTTAAAAATCCTAAGTTTGAAGTATCTGCGGTTAGTTCAAAGCAATACCCACAAAATGGTTTACCTGAAATTGTTTTGGTTGGTAAATCAAATGTTGGAAAATCTTCTTTTGTTAATACTATGATAAACCGCAAAAGTTTAGCAAGGACTAGTAGTGAACCTGGAAAAACAAGACAGATTAATTTTTATAATATAGATAACTTATTCTATTTTGTAGATTTACCACGGATATGGTTTTAGTAAAATGTCAAAAGTGGAACAAGAAAAAGTAGGTAAATTTACTGAAGAATATTTAGTAAAAAGAAATACTATTCGTATGATTATATTTTTAGTTGATATTCGCCATAAGCCAACTGAAAATGATTTACATATGTATCATTACATTATGAGTTCAAATTTACCTTTTATTGTGATTGCAAATAAAGCTGATAAAATTGCTCCTACAAAAGTTAATTCTTATGTAGAAGATTTAAAAAAAGAATTTGGTATGTCATTTAGTATATTACTTCCATTTTCTTCTGAAAAGAAGATTTATAGTGATAGTGTTTGGGAGGAAATAGAAAAAAATCTTTAAAACTTGGAGGAAGATTTATGAAATTAACAGAAGATAGTGAAACATTAGCAGAAAATAAGGTATTAATTTTATATATTTTAAATAAACTAAATAAACCTATTAGTAATGAAAGCTTATTAAAACTTGTTTTGTCTATTCAAGAAATGAATTACTTTTATTTTCAACAATTTTTGTTAGATTTATTAGATAATCAATATATTATTGGTTATACCAAAGATGATAAAACAATGTATAAAATAACTGATGCTGGTAAGGAAACTCTAAATTTAACTGATGATTTACTTCCCGGTATTATGAAGCTTAATATAGATAATGCTCTAAAAGAAGAAGTACCTGAAGTACAAAATGCAAAACATGCTGTTTCTGAGTTTATTCCTCAAAATGAAAATGAGTTTTTAGTAAAATGTAAGTTAATGCAAAATAATATAACTGTTTTTGAATTAAATCTACAAGCCACTTCACGAGAACAAGCAAAACTTATTTCCGAAAAATGGGAAAAAGGACATGACGAAATTTACCCTATTATATTGGAATTACTAACTAAAAAATAAAAATAGTATAAACTAAATATAATAAACACTATTCGCTCTTTCATCATGCAAACTCCTTTGTTCAAAATTAACCATAGCTTATAACTTCATAACAATTTGAACAAATATTGCTAAATAATATCATTCAGTATTAAATAAGCGTGGGGCTGATATAAAGCCCTGTGCTTATTAATTTTATAATTTATTTAATTAATTCCTATCCTTTTTGTATTGTTTTTCCTAATAGTACAACTCCTTCATACATTATCCATGCAACTAATGCTAGAATAATTACACTAGTCATTACTAAATCTAACTGAAATACTTGCCCACCATATACAATTAGGTATCCTAACCCTGCTTTTGATACTAAAAATTCTCCTGTAATTACACCTACTAAAGATAACCCTATATTTACTTTTAATGAATTTATAAAAGTAGATATGTTTGCAGGTATTACTATTTTTGTTAGGGTTTGTAGTTTAGTGGCATTAAATGTTCTTGCCATTTTTAATAGTTCAGGATCTGTATTTAAAAACCCATTTAAAATTTCAAGTACTGTAACTATTAATGAAATTGCAAGTGCCATTACTATAATTGCTCCCATTCCTGCTCCTACCCATATTATGATTACTGGTCCTAATGCAATTTTGGGTAAACTGTTTAGAATTACTAAAAATGGGTCAGAAACTTTTGATAAAAATTTTGACCACCATAATATAATTGCAATTATTACTCCCAATATTGCCCCAGTTAGAAAACCTATTATTGTTTCAAAGCATGTTACTCCTATGTGAATTAATAAATCATTTTTAGTTAAATTCATAAATGTTTTTACAATTCTTGAAGGTGAACTTGCAATAAAACTATCTATAATACCAATGTTTGCAAATATTTCCCATATGGCGATAAATCCTACAATAATTGCGATTTGTACAAAAAGTACTGCTATTTTATTTATTTTTTGTTTTCTTAAGTATATTTTCCTATCTTTCGATATGGCTTTTTTATCCATGTACATCAAGCTCCTTCCATAATAAGTCAAAATATTCACTAAACTTAGGGCTTTTTCTGCAAGTTAAAGGATCTCTTGGTTCTATTTCAAAATCTATTGTATGAATACGTTTTACTGTAGTTGGTCTATTTGTTAATACAACCACTCTATCACCCATACTTATTGCTTCTGGTAGATGTCAAATTAGACAGTCTTGATTTAAAAAATAATTTAGCTCTTTAAAGTTAAATTGTATATCTACTTGCTTATCTTGATGTATTTCTATTCTATTAATAATAACTCTCATAAGTTCTGGAGTAGGTTTCTCCATTTTTAAAAAATCTTTTATTACTTGTTCTAATTCTTTATCGTTATCTTCTTTAGATTTATTTTGTAGTTCTTCTAATTCAGTGCATTTTCTTCTTTTTTCCTCTATTTCCTTACTAATTTTTTTAGATATTCTATCATACATTTCTTCACTAATTTTATTGTTCAACTTATCTACATACATTTTATCTAAGTTATCTTTTTGTATTGTTATTTCAGAATATAACTTTTTTAAAATCATTTTGTAGTTGTTTCCTTTTTGTTTTTTCTTAATATTCAATTCTATTTTTTTATTATCTAAATCTAAGAACATCTTTCTTATAGTATTTAAAACCAATTCCTCTAATTTGCTATAACTAAAACCATGTGATGTACACAATTTCAATGTTGGATATCTACGATAATTATTACAAGTCATATAATATTGTCCTACTTTTTTAGCTTTCACTCCTATTTTATGGTGGCATTCATAACAAAACATTAAACCATCTAATAAAACTTTATGTTTTTTTTCATTTCTATCGTACTTTTGCACTATTTCTAATTTTTGTACTCTTTCAAAAACCTCTTTATCAATTATTGGCATATGTGTATTTTCTACGGTATACCATTCTTCTTCTGGATTTGCTCTAAGTTTTCTATTTTTGTAATTTACTCTACTTCTTTTATTTTGTTCTGTAACGCCTATGTATACTTTATTTCTCAATACCTGCTTTACTGTTTTGTTTTCCCAAAAAGAATCTTTATTATATCTCAAACCATTAGCAGTAGGTATATTATTGTCATTTAAGTATTTTTTTATAGTACCCACTTGCTTTCCTTCACTTGCCATATCAAAAATAATTCTTACAATTTTAGCCTCTTCTTCATCTATTATCAATTTATTTCTATCATTTGGATCTTTTTTATAACCTATTGGTGTCTTTGCACCTACCCATTTTCCTTGCCTTTGTTTAGTATTCAATGCTGTTTTTATCTTTTTAGATAAATCTTTTGAATACATATCATTCAATATTGCCTTAAATGGTGCGATGTCATTGTTTGAATTATTATTAGCAAAAGTGTCTATACCATCTGTTACAGAAACATATCTTATATTCTTCTCTGGAAACCATTTTTCTATATATTCACCTGTTTCTATATAATCACGTCCTAAACGAGATAAATCTTTTGTTACTACCATATTAACTTTGCCTATATTAATATCATTTATCATTCTTTTAAAATCAGGTCTATTAAAATTTGTTCCTGTATATCCTGGATCGATGTACATATCTACAAGTGTATATTCATTTCCTAAGTTTTTTACATATTCCGTTAATAGAGATTTTTGATTAGTAATACTTTCACTTTCATCATACCCCCTATCTGCATCTTCTTTAGATAGCCTTATATAAATGGCTACATTATATTTGAAATTTTTTATATTTTCTAGCATTTTTCCTCCTTCTATGCTAAAAAATAATTTGAATTCATAACAAATTATAACGTATCTTTCTTCGGAATACAGCCGTTTTGTTACAAATTCAAATATTATTTTAACTATTATTGACTTCTTTATTTAACATACTAATTAAAAATCTTGATAATACGCTTTCAAGTTCCTCGCCTTCTTGATTAAAAAATACATTAATTTTAAAATCTTCACCCATATTTTCATCACCTACTAACAATTATTTAATAAATATAAAAATAATTATTTGTTTTATATTTATTATTGATTCCTTTTGTTTTATTACTAAAAGATATTAGCAAAATTTAAACTTTATGAACTAATATTTTAAATTCCTATATCATTTTCCATATTTTCTACTTCTTTTCTTATTGCATTTTTAATTTCTTCTGGAACAAATAATATATCAGTTATATTCGCAGTATCTAATGAAATAACTTCTATATCATTTGAAAAACATTTATCAGCAAAATCATACATCTTTTGTAAATTCCTAAACAGTCTATTGGGTGATGTTACAATGATCTTATTAATTTTACCTTTATCTATATCTGCAATCATTCTTCTTAATGCAGGTCTATCATCTGAATTTGCTCCAAAACCTATTTCAATATATTTAACTACATTATCTATATTATTTTTCTTACAATATTCTTCTAATTTACGAATTTGTGAATCTACACTATATTGTAATCCTTCTTCATTTTCACATCTTGAACGGATATATAGTCCTATTGCTTTTTTACTATTTTTATTTTTTTCATTCTCAAATTTTTTCACTTTATACCTCTTAAAAATTTTATTATTTCCATTTAATTCTTTTAGGTACTGCATAAGATGTCTTACTTTTTAATTCTTGTTTTACTCTAAATTCTTTTGTTCTATCATAATATTGATAAATTCTCGTATTCCATTTCTTAAATGCTCTATTATTTATAGTATGTCTTCCTGAAAGTTCTATTACATCTTGCATATGTTGTAATTCCATAATTCCATTTATTCTTTCATTTCTTAGCACATTTCTTTTTCTTTTTATACACTCTATATTTCTTCTTTTTTGTTTTATTGCACTTTCATTTTTTCTACGTAATTTCTCATTTTGATACCTATTATCTGTTTTTATAATCTTAGTTATATATGGTAAAGAAACATTTAATTTAGTTGATATTGATTTATTAGTCATTTTTCTTTCATAATATAAATTTATGATTTCCTCTTTCGTGTTCATACCTTGCCTCCCATTAATTTTGGTTAATTTTTTATACAACAGATTTTAGATACAATAATACTAATGTAATCCTTTTTTTAAGTCATCTATATAATTTGTAAAGTCTTTTCCATGTAAACTTGATAGCTTTGGTGTATAATATTTTTCTCTTTTATTTCGTTTTTTTAGTATTTTTAACTGAATCCTATGTATTATCTTTTGTACTATGAAGATACCTCCACAAATCATTACAACTAAAACTAAATATTTCATAACTCTTTTATTCCAGACTGTTATAACTTTTGATAACCTATTGGAACTTACCTCTCTTTCTTTTTTATTTGAGTGATAAAATTACCCCTCTAATATATATGTTCCAATAGGGTATCAAAAATGGGAAAGTTTTTTAAAAAAATTTTAAATTTTTTATTTTTTTCTATTTTTAGTTAGAGTTTTATATATTTGAATTTTTATCTCTTGTTCACAATCTTCCTTATAATCTCCTAATTTTAATGTTTTTGCTTTAATCACATTTGCAAAATCCATTAGTATTTTAGAAACTTCATTATCTGTTAGCTTATAGCCATTAAATATATCATTTTTCATTTGTTAAACTCTCCTTTACTTTCTTAAATTTTCTTTTAATTGAAGTATTCCTATTGCGAATGGTTTTTCTATTTACGTTTAACAATGTGGCAACTTGATTAACATTATATCCTTCTAAATATAATAAAAACACCACTAACTTTTCGTTAAAAGTCAGTGATGCTATATGGTTAGAAATTTCTAATTCTTTTAAAATATTATCTAATGTTTCGACAATCTTTTCTTTCTCGTGTTTAGAATATGGTTCTAGTGTCAATATTTCCCTTAACATTTCTGTTTTAGAATTTTTACTCAGAAAATTATATGTATCTTCTACTAGTAATAATTGTTCTGGAAATTCATCATCATCTATAGACATACATTCCTTTTCTAATTTTTGGGATGATTCTCTAATATATTTCAAAACAACCTTATTTATTATTCCAAAGATATATTTTTTTTCATCGTCCGATAAAGCCTCTTTTAAATAGTTTTTCATAACTCTTACCTCCAAATTTCTAAAATTAGAAACTTGTCCTAATCGAAATTTGAAGTTAGGCTATCTCTATAAAATAAAAAATCACCCCTTTTACTAAAAATTTGCCTACCAATAAAATCCTTATTATAAAAATTAGTGCGAATAAAGTACATATATTGGTTTAGTTGAATTCTATTACGACCTCAAAACTCAACAGACAAATTTCAGTTTTATTGTATATAAACAGATATAAAATGTCTGTCGAAATTAGCTTTTTATTTAAAATTTAATATATTTCTTTAAAAGTATTCATAATACTGTATTTCATAAGTTTTTTATATATTTTTCCTTATAAACCAAAACTCAGTATTTGAAATAATTTGAAAAAAAATAATTAAAATGGTAAAAAGATGTATAAATAATAAATCTTAATATGGTATAATTACCTTTACGAATAATTTGTATAGGAGTATTATGATATGAATTCATCAAAACTATTTAAAAAAATTGGATATAGGCAAAGGTCTAATAATACTAGATGTATTATATACGACTTAAAAGACCAAACAAACTATAGTTTACCTGACTGTATTATAATTAATAAAAGTAGTAAAGAAATTGAATTTGAGAGTGATTATATTAAAGAACGTACTTTTTTAGGCACTATTAGCTTTTCATTAAGTAAAGATTTATTAGAAGCATTAAACGAATTAATTGAAGAAATTAAAAAAGAACATTAGTAAATGATTTTCAATTTATTGTATAAAAAATAGGTATACATATCGAAATGTAACACCTACTTTTTGACTTAGTTAATAAATAAAATATGAATTCACTTTTATTTCAAATAGAATATATCACTAATATATACGAAAATCAACATTTTTTTGTTTTTAATACTTCTAAATTGAATTTTTCATCTTTTTAAACTGTTAAGTATTTCGTTTTATAGATGTTAATATGATATAATATATATCTGAAACAAATAAGAAAGGAGAGAGTTATGCAAAGTATAGAAAATATGTGTAGAAATTATATAAATGATGTATATAGTTATTTAATTTGCATAACTCATAATAAAGACATAGCAGAAGAATTAACGCAAGAAACTATGTATAAAGCCATAAAAAATCTTAGAAATTATAGAGGCGACTGTAAAATGAATATATGGTTATGTAAAATCGCAAAAAATGAATGGTTTATGTATCTTAAGAAAAATAAAAAAATAAGTACTGTTTCTTTAAGTGATATAAAATCAATATCATTAGATATTAATATAGAAGATGAAATTGTTGATGAACTTATTGAAAATAGTAGAAGAAAGCAAATATACGAATTAATCAATAAATTAGATTATGAAACCTCACAAATCATGTATTTAAGACTAGAAAACGATATGAGTTTTTTAGAAATTGGGGAAATTTTTGATAAAACTGAAAGATGGGCAAGAGTAAAATTTTTTAGAGGAAAAGAAAAAATAAAGGAGATGATTAGAAATGATGAATCAAAAGAAAGAGTGTAAAATTATATATGACTTATTACCTAATTACATTGATAACCTTACGAGTAATGAAACAAATGAATATATACAAGACCATCTAAAAATATGCCCTAAATGTTCTAATATATTAAAAGACATGCAAGAAAAAGTAAATTTAGAGAAAATTGATACAAATAATGAAATTAAAGTATTAAAGAAAGTAAAAAAAAGAATAAGACTACAAATAATACTAGCAATAGTTTTTATAACAACCATATTCAGTATTGGAATTTATATAAATAATAATTATTCATTTTATAGAAATGAACAAGGAAAGTTATCAATAAAATCGTATAATTCAAAAATAACAATTTCAAATCTAAAATATGTAATTATAAAGGCTAAAAAGGAAAAAGTTGGGACAAAAGATGGATATGTTTACATTACACAGATTTTAACTATTAATGAAGAAAATAAATGTACAAATATGAGATATATAGAAGATGGATATACAAATGAGAAATTACAAGATTTATATACTAAGTTTAAAGATAATGAAAGTTTAGAAATACACACTAACATAGAAATTAAAGATGAAAAACTATATTATAATGCCAATTCTTATAATGGAAAAAGTAAAGATGAAATTATATCTGAAATGAACACTTACTATGATGAAATAGAATATGTAAATGAAATCTAAGTGAAAAGATGCCCTAAAAAAATAGGACATCTTTTTTTAGTATAAAACAAATTCTATTTCATAATTAATGTACTAATAAATCCAAACTTGAATTGAGCCTCCACTTGGATTTGACATAGAATATCGAACTGTATATGTTCCTATAGGAACATTAAAGATAGCGATATTTCCTTTTTCATCATTTGCACCAAGTGTTTTTGTAGTCTTGCATGAGCCATTTGAATCATATACTTTCACAGTTACTGATGTAGAATTTGAAAAGCCCTCAGTCTTAATAGTGCATCCTGCATATGGACTCCATGATCCATTTACTGCAAAGGAAAAAGAACCATCATTATCATCGTACTTATATCCGTACCCTGAAAGAGAACCATAAACTGCTTGTGGCTGTATATTGTTAGTTTCAGCACTTTTATTTAATTCACATGCAAAAGAATTACTATTGTTAGAAAATACAAACATAACAGAAAGTGCTAAAGCTAAAATCCGTAATACCATCTTCTTTGTAATTGCTTTTTTCATTTTGATTACCTCCTATAAATGAAGTAAGAATTTGTTTTATACCCATATATTACTAAATTTCAGTAATATCTATATGTGCATAAGCCATAATGTGAATTAATATTATAATACAACATAAAGTCTTTGCGTTAAGAAGTAGAATAAAACGGAATAAGTGGAAAAAGATAGAAAAAATAAATTGAAACAAAAGTAAATTTTTATAATCTATTTATATGAAGATTTTTTATTAAATTACTAAAAATATTATTTACATTAATGTGCAATTCTTATTAATTTATAAATGTTTTACAAGTGAAAGGAAACAAAGAAATGGTAAATATTTTAATAGCAAATGATAATATTTATTATGCAAAAGAACTTATGAACATAATTGACGATTGTATTAATGATGTAAGAATTTCTAGTATTACATTAGATAGAAAAGAAACAATTGAAAAATTAAATAGTGATAATAACATAGATATTATTTTACTAAGTTCAAAAATGCCCACTTTGAACGGAATAGAAGTAATTAATCAATTATCAAATGATAAAAGAAAAAAATATAATCAATCAATTATAATAATTTCTGAAGAACCTGAAATTATATCTAAACTAAAAAATGATACTACAATATATTCCTGTATTGATAAAGTTTGTAGCATGTCTGAAATCATTGAAAAAATAGATGAATTAGTAAAATATAAAAATAGAAAGAAAAATATCCATTTACTAAAAGACACCATAAGGCAAGAATTACAAGAAATCGGTTATAATCTATCACATAAAGGTACTTTATACTTAATCGATGCTATATCACTAATATACGTAAGGAAAGAAGAAGATGACTTAAACTTGAAAAAAGATATTTATCCACTACTATCTCAAAAATATAATAAACCTATTTACTCTATAAAAAGTGATGTTGTAAAAGCAACTGATTTTATGGATTCTATATGTAGCAAAGCAAAGAAGAAAGAATACTTTTCTTTTGAAGACGATTCAAAACTTACTGTAAAACTTGTTATATATGCAGTACTAAACAATGTACATAAAAAAATAAAAGAACTGCAAATAGTAAATCGTTGAGTTTACTATTTGCGGTGCATAAACTAATTTATCAAAATTACAAAATTAACAATTATAAAAGCTATTATAAGTAGTACTGTTATTATTAATATGGCATTGAGAAGATATTTTGTGTCAACATTCAATTCAGATTTTTTTAACATATAAGAATAAATTTCTTCACTATCAGATATAGCTACATCCATTTTATTTTGAATATTGCTTGAATCCATATAATATATAACTATTTTATGTCCGTTTGGAAATTCTTGATACATTTCAATTTTAGTAATATTATTAAATTCTTTATTATATTGTAGCCTATTGCTTTTTAACAAGTCTTGTATATATGTTAGCTCATTAGAATCTACTGTCAATACATATTTGGGAAGAAATAGCTTTAAATTTGTCAACAAGAAGTGAGAATTAAGTAATATTAAAATAATAGTAATTATATTAAACAAAGTATGTTTTTTCATTTCATCCCTCCAATATGATTATATTATATTATATTATACATATGCATACAAGTACTAATTTTATGAATTATTGTCTTCTAAATTCATAAGTTTTACAATTTTTTGTGCAAAACCATAAGCTAAAATATCACCATATATCTTTTCATCGAAACCACCAAATAGAGAGCCAAATATTTGTGCAAATATTAATGGGTTATAAGTATATTTTTTAGCAATAGTAGCTAAAACATCAGTGGGAACAGTGGTAGTAATACCGTGCTTATCTAATGACTTATAAAATAAGTTTGCTCTCTTCTTATACATTTTGCCTAAATAATATTTTTTAAAAATTTCATGTATTGGCATTGTTTCAATACCATTACTACCAATTATCAATCCATCTAAATCTTGATATAAATCTTCTAAAGGAAAACGTGTATCATTAGCAGATTCAAAACCTAATCCAGATATATCATCATTAGTAGCACCTACTAATCTTGATACTTGAGATATACTATATATGTGTTTATTATTATCATATTTCTTTTGGAGTTCAGCTCCTAACTGACATAAATCACCAGCCCATCCTGCATAAGCTTGAACTTCTCCAATACCACTTACAAAGTTGACAATATATGATTCAATTGTTACTGCTAAGTGTGTAATTCCTATAAAAATATCTCCACAATCTATTTTTATTTCTTGGGGGTTTATATTAGGATAAGTGTTCCAAACTTCTTTTATAAAATTTATATCCACCATTCCTGATATTTGGTCCCAGCCTATGCCAACATAAGTTCCTCTTAAAAAATCTAATACAAGTCTATTAGCTTCTTTTATATTATTTTTTTTACTATATGCTAAATTATACAATTGTTTTATTTGCCAATAAACATAATTATTTCTATTTTGAGAAACTACTACTCCATCTTTTTCACTGTATATATCTTTATCTATCTCTAATGAACCATAATTTGGATCACTTATTGTAACATTTGCTATTTGGTCTAAATTCCAATTTTGTGGAAGCCTATGTCCAATATTACCTGCAAAACCAGATGACATGTCACTCACAAAACTACTAACAGCATACTTCTTTGATACTTCACTACAAACTTGTCGAGGACCATATACTCCAACTCTATATCCAAATTCATTAATTGAAAGTGTATCAAAAATATCATTTATTCCTCTAAAATAAGGAATTATATTGGTTGCTATTTCTGGTTCAAGTACATCATAATCTACTGCGAAATAAATTATTGCATTATCTTGAATTCCTTTTTTTACGGCTGCTTCAATAGCTTTTTTAGCATGTTCTTTACCAATGTCTTCTGTAAAATCACTTGCTTGTCTACCATTTTCTTGAAAAATAGGAAACATACACATTCCTTCATTAATAATTCGTTCTAATTCTCCTTCTCTTAATTCTTTGAAATCTCCACCAGTTAGGTAACGTCCAACAATATAATAGCCATTATTTTTTAAAATATTGGCTCTTTCTGTTGTTATTTCAAATCTGGTGTCACAAGCACTAGTTTTTCTATTTTTATCTCCATAACTTATTAACAAAGATGCCCAAGTTTGCTTGCCACATATGCCATCAGGATCTAACATTGTAAATTTTTGAAAATTTGTTACGGCTGTAACAACTCCATTTCCATATCCCCCATCAAAACCATTTGGATCAAATCCATTAACATATAAAGCATATTGAAGGATATATACTAAATTTTTCTTTGTACTTCCTCTTTGCAATGTAGGACATTTATCCAAAGTTCCTGGTCCCCAAATGCCATCAACATCTACTCCAATTTCTTTTTGCAAAGCCTTAATTAATGCTCTATTGGTTTTTCTATCATATATGCCATTAGTAGGTATTAAACCTATATATAAGTAATATTTTCTATTCAAAGCCTGTTGAATTTCTCGTATTTTAGCATCACCATTAGAAAGTAATGTATATGCATCAGTTGTTAGAATTGCTTTTAGAATCATTGGAGTAATAATACCGTTTAAGTTTTCAAGTCCTGCTTGACTTTGCAATGTTTTAACTGCATCTGTTAATCCGTTACCAAAAATACCATTAAATCCATGAGGGTCTATTCCTCTACAGTAAAAACCACCTTGCATAATATAAACTATATTCTCGTTGGGATTAATAACATCCTGACTTAATCCATTAGGAAACATAGCATCAAATTTTTCACACGTTGCATCTCCTATAATACCATCAATTGTTGATTCTCCTAATTCAATTTGTAAACCTCTAATTAATCCTTTAACAGTTCCCCTCCCAGTAACTCCATCTTCATCTACTTTAACAAAGTTAGGATTACTTCCATAAGTTTCGTTTAACCATGTTTGTGTTTCTAAAACTCTTTGATCCATAATAAAAACCTTCTTTCTTTAATAAAATATGTAGCAAAGCTACAGTTTTGATTTTAACCATTCATAGTTAAGTATAAAAAACTATTTCCATAAAAAGACTGCACAATGCAGTCTTCTTTTACCATGAACCATAGAAAGCAATTGAAGAATATCCTGATGCATTTTCTATTCCTGTATCAACAAACCCATAATTTCCATTAACTCTTACCCAATTTCCTGATGCGTCCTGATAATATTTAATTAATTTCCAGTCTGGATGACTATCTCCTACAGCTGGGGTATCTGTTGCGACTAAATGTCCAGCAGAAACTGATTTCCACAATTTACCTGATGGTGTATAAATGTTTTTAGTTTTACGCATAATAAATGTTTTGTATGTATTTCCATCTATATTAACTGTTCCATATGGATAATCCATACATGTTGCTTTGGCTACATTATTATCATAATCTAATACTGGTAGCCATTGCCCATTTGTTGTACAATTTGCCATTTGCATTTTCCCAGATGAATTTAAAAATTTAATTTCGCAATAATCTCCTTCACCTCCTGCTACAATAAAAGCTTCCCTGTTATTAAGTTGTCCTAATTTGTTTTGATTGCCATATTGATAAAGTGGCACTACATTACCTGTTTTATTAATGGCAATAGTTCTTTGCCAATCACCTGCTACACCCATAAAAATCACTCCTTTCAAATTTTATGAGTATAATATATATTTAAAATAATGAATTTTAAAAAAAGTGTAAAAAAATATACTTTTTGTTATAATTTATACTTTTATTAAAAAATTTGAAACATTTTTGCTCTTAAATAATCTATTCATATAGAAAGCTAATTAAAGGAGGAAAATTTATGTTTAAAAGGATATTTGCACCTATTATAATTATACTTATCTTTATAATTTCAGTTGCTGTAGGTTTTTTTATAACGAAACAAATTATACCAGTTTCAACTAACAGCAATGAACTTACAAATCAAATAATTGAAGAAAACAATAACAAAGAAAATCAAGGAAAAATTGTTTTTACAAATTATTTATATGATAAAGAAAATCCATTAGAGTATACTATTACAGAACAAGAAAAGATAAAAGAAATCAAAAGCTACATAGATAAAATAGAATTAACCGAAACAGATGAAACATTAGATAATTGTCTTTGGAAAATAGAAATAATTAGTGAAGAACAAAAAATTTCACTAATTATCGCAAATTATTACAATAATACAGCATTAATATCAATACAAAAAAATCAACAAAGTGCTACATATAAAATCAGTAAAACAGATTGTCTTGAATTATTAGGTTTTGCAAATAGAAAATATTATTTACATGAAAGTAAGTTAGAAAAACCATCAAAAAATATATGTCAAATTGCACAGAATAAAGCTTTAGATAGTCTTAGTGAATCTGAAATAAAAGAAGTGCAAAAAATATTAAGAGAAACACATACAATGTTAGAATACATGCTTATAGATGCTGTTCAATTAATCAAAGAACCAGATAGTCCTTATTGGAAACAATTTAATATAGATGAAGTATTTAAAGACCCCTATTCTGGCGTTTTAATAGAAACACGTGGTTTTTTTGATACAGTCAATGATTTAAAGAAAATAGAAAGTATCATTAAAAATCCTGAAACTAAAAATAAATTTAAAGATATGTATACTAGCTTACAAACTTCTATGAATAATCATGATATAGAAGGATGTTTTAAAGTTCATGAAATAATACATGATTATGACTATTGGATTATAAATTATCCTGCATATTTTGATACCTTTCCACCAGCAGATTGGGGAGGAACAGATACATATTTTGGCAATATTGAATAATTATATACGAGAAAAAATAAAATGAAAGGAAAACATAAAATGAAAAAATTTTTTATACTATTAACCCTTGTTGTTATAATTATAAGCTGTAGTATTGGATTAGCTTACATCATAAATCAACTGACTAAATCGGCTGAAAATCAACAAAATGAAGAAATTTCTAAAGTAATTAGTACATATAACAATCCAATTGTTCCAAAAGGATTTAAAAAGATTGAAACATCTTCTGCAAGTTGGGATTTAGAAAATGGTATTCCTAAAGGTTGGAATAATGGACTTGTAATAGAAGATGAAATTGGTAATCAGTTTGTATGGATTCCAAATGTAAAAGTAACAGATGAAAATTTAATTAAAACATATAATTATAATATACAAGAACCCGTGCAAAAAGAAGAACAATTAAAAAAGTATAATGAACAAATGGAAAAGTATGGTGGTTTTTATATATCAAGATATGAAGTTGGAATATCGGAAGAAATGCAAAATAATATAAAAGAGTTCTCAGCAGATACAAACGACATAGAAGGTATACCTGTTAGCAAGCAAGGACAAATCGTATGGAATTATATAAGTTTAAAAAATGCTAAGAAAAATGCACAAAATATGTATAATAATGAAGATATAGAAAGTGATTTAATATCACCAATACAATGGGTAACCACAATGCAATGGGTATACAATAGTGGATATAATATTATGGATGCAAAGGAATGGGGCAATTTTTCAAATGTAACTTTTAAATTTAATGGTTTGTATTCAATAAATTATGGAAAAACATATCAACATGGCGAAAATAAATTAAAATCACAATATAATATGATTTTATCAACTGGAACAACAGAAAGAAATAAAACAAACAATATTTACGATTTAGCTGGCAATGTTATGGAATACACGGATGGTTGGGTAAGAGATAGAGGATATTATAGTGTTGGAAGACATTTTGATGATATTGGAAATCATGTTTATAATCTATCTCTAATAGGAGTAGTTCCTTTAGAAAAATTGGGATATAGAATAGTTTTACATATAAAATAAATACACTTTTTTATACTTTTTTCAATTTTTATGTAGAAATATTTTAGAATATATATGCAGATGCTTTTGCATTTGTAAATATTTTTAAGCTCCTATCAGCTTAAATTAGATAGTTAAAAGGTGTAGTAACTAACAACTTATTTAAACAAAAAATGGAGGGAACTATATGAGTAAAGTAAGTAAAAAGATCCGGACAATAATTGCTGTTATTATGGCAATTGCTATTCAGTGTACTACGTTGAGTCCTATGGTAGTAAATGCAACAGAAACTCCTACAGTGGATGTAGCAGCAGTAGAAGATGTCTCTCCGAGAAGTCGTGAACTGACGGCTATTGGGGATGGAACTATAAGCATTTACCCACTAGGTGAATTTAAGTTTACTAATTCAAATCTGGGAGCATATAATACTATTAAGGCATCACGGGCAAAGTACAGAGTCGAAATAAAGCCATTACCTGGGGAATCTATTGATTTTGAAGTATATTGTTATCAATATGGCGGAAAAGAAATGGCAGTAGTACGTGGTGGAAACTATGGGCATCAGTTGTCTGATGGATATTATCTGTATGAATCTTCTTGGTTTGATGTCGTATATGGTGTAGATTACCGCTTAAAATATTGGTGTAGAGAGGCTTGTCTTGACAATCCTTCAACAATGTATGTCAGAGTAACTATGTACGTTCAATAATTATTTTATAGCCTTTTAACTATCTTCCCAGTACATTGTACTGGGATTTTTAATATTATCGTTTATATATTCTTTTTTTTTAATAATTCTTTTTTGTTTGCACATACTATTTAAGCAACGTTTAATAGTGTGTAGTCTATTATATTGTGCTAAATTTCATTATAAAATTTGTATATATTTTTCTTAGGAGTAGATATGAAATTCAATAAATATAATGATTCTTATAATATTATAGGTGATAAATTAAAAACTATAAGAGAAAGTTTAAATTTCTCGCAAGAAAAACTAAGTAACCAATTAGCACTATTAGGTATAACCCTATATCAAAGTGATATTTACAAAATTGAACATAATGAGAGAACTGTAAGAGATTTTGAATTATGGGGAATTTGCACTGTATTAAAAATTAAAGCAGAAGATTTATTTTATCCTAATACAAAGAAATAATGAAAAAGGATTGATAGTTTTGAAGGTTAAAAGAATTAATAACAAATCTAATATTATAGGAAGTAATGTAAAGAATTATAGAATATATAATCACTATACACAAACTGAACTTTCTGAAAAGCTTAGTTTATATGGTTTAAATTTGTATCATTCGGATATATATCTTATCGAACATAATAAAAGACTAGTTAGAGATTATGAAGCCTTAGCCTTTGCTAAAGTATTTAATATAACATTAGAAGAATTATATTTAGGCACAGATAAAGAACTTGTATCAAAGTAAAACCCAACGAATGAATTTTACTTTGATTTATTATAAAATAGTTTTGCACGAATATCACTAATTTGTGTTCAAAAAAATTATAGTTTAGAAATTGTTGAAATACATTTCTCACATAGTAATTTATCTCTGTAAACAGTTATGTTCTTCGCATTTCCACAAAAAATACAACTTGGATTATATTGTTTTAATATTATTGAACCTCCTTCCACAAATATTTCTATTGGATCTTTTTCCATTATCCCAAACTGGTCTCTTATTTCTTTAGGAATAACAATTCTCCCTAATTCGTCTACCCTCCTAATAATTCCTGTACTTTTCATTACTCATTCCTCCTTACATTTATTTCCGCCAATTATAACACATATTTTTACAAAATATAACATTTTTGGTAAAATTTTTCAAAAAATATAAGTTCGTGTACTTATAAAACTTTAAAAATTTATTGTAAAATAAGTATTATTATGCTGTTAGGAGTTTATTTATGAGGAATCCCAGAAATACAATTGGTAAATTAAATGTCGTAGGAAATCGAATTCGATATTATCGAAAAATAAATAATCTTTCATATGAAAAATTATCAGATGCACTTATGTTATATGGAATAGATATTCATAAACAGTCGCTATATGATATTGAAAAAGGAACAAGGACTGTGGTAGATTACGAGTTATGTGGTTTTGCAAAATGCTTTAATATAACAGTAAATGATTTAACTAATGAATTTTTTAATAGTTTAAATGAATTTGATTAAAAAATAAGCTACAAATTTATTTTTTTATTAGCTTTTCCAATATGTTACTATATTTCTTTATTATTTTACCCATATCTTCATTTTTAGTACTTTGACTCATTATAAAATTTCCTATTTTTATCTCTATTTCTTCTTTTGAATATTCATACTCTTTATATATACCTACATTTTGTAACAAATCTATTTCTTCTTTATTACACTTTTCTAATATTTTCATCTATTCCTCCAAATCTGCACAATTTATTATAATTTATCTATACTGTCTTTTGTATAAAGAACCCTTCAATTTTTTTCAATTTATTCTAGGAGACCTTGAATTTTTTATTAATATGTTATACTATATAAATTGCTCATCATAAAATATGATGAACACATAAAAAATATCTATTTGCACGAATATCGCTATTTGTTGTTGCACAATTTATAAAGGGGTGTATCTCTATATAATTCTTCTAAACTAACATTAAACACGTAACTTAATGCTAAAATCTCAAAATCTCTAACTACTCTTTTATTCAGTTCTATAAGAGATATATCGCTACGTGTTAAATAAACACCTACCAATTCTAACTTATTGCATAATTCTTGTTGAGACCATTGTTTCTTTTGTCTTAATCTTTTAATGGTTTCACCAAGTATATTCATTTGGGAATTCTCATATCTTTTATAACTCATAATTGCTACCTCTTCTAATTATGATACAATAGAATTCTCTATTACCCGTTGGATAACCTAGTAAGAAATTTAATTTGTTTTTATGTGAGTAAACAATTAATTAAGTGTTCTTACAATAAATACGTTAATAGTATTTGAGTAAAGTTAGATATTTAATAGAATTTACTAAAAATGTAATATGAAAAAATTTAATATTAACAATACATAATGCTGATATTTTTTGTTTATGTTTATTAATTCCATTTTTGTCAATTCTTGCACAACACTATATCTTTTTATAGTATTATAATATATAAGTACGTGTATCTTGTACTAAATTGGGTGAGCGAAAATATTTCAAACGGAGGAATGTACCATGAAAAAATGTATAACTATTTTTGCTCTTTGTCTTGCTCTCTTGTTTCCTGCTACAGTACATGCAGCTGAGACAACGCCAAGCAATGACAAATTAGTAACTGTTGAAAGTTCTAGCCGGACCACATACTATGAGAGTACTTGGCTCAATAATAGTTCAAGTGGCAGATTTCCAATTTATTGCGGAAATAGCGGAAGTGTCGGTGTAACATTTAAGGTCGAGTCATCTTCCACTTCTTCTTGGGCAATGATACAATTGCTGGATGCTAATGGAAATGCTAAAACTCAATTAGTATATGTTGATCCGACAACAAATGGTGGTGATGGGTATTATACTCATATTAATATCCCTGCCGGAACATATTATGTCACATTTAATGCCTCAACAAATGTAGGCATGAGAATAATGTGTTGGATGTATTAAACTTTGGAATGTACTAATTAAATAATTAATCACTCACCCAATAATAGATGGATTCCTATTTTTCATCTGGAATCCATCTATTTTATAAAATAAGTAATTTTACAATAAAATAGTAAATATTTGAACATAAAAAGATATTTTATAAAAATTTTATTAGGAGAAATTTATGAAAAATTGTAAAGTAATAGAAGATTTATTGCCTAATTACATAGAGCATTTAACAAGTCAAGAGACAAATGAATATATTGAAAAACATTTAGCACAATGCACAAAATGTACTAAAATCTTCAAGAATATGAGTTCTAAAACTGAAGAAGTTGAAGTATTCGATCAAGAAGAAGAAATTAATTTTTTAAAAAGGTTGGGAAGGAAAACAAAAATATTAAAATCAATATTACTAATTATAGTATTAGTATATATTATATTAATTGGAAGAAGAACTCTAATTATGATTCAACTATCACAGCTAGCACAGTTAAATAAAGAAATAAGTAATTATCATTCTATATTGCATACTTATCAAGACAATATGCTAATTACAACAGAAACATATTATAAAGAAACAGATTACTTAATGACTATGATTGCCTATTCAAATAATTCTCCTATAAAGAAGGTAACCTTTTATAAAAAAGGAAATGAAGCATTTAGTCTAACTGAAGCTAATGGTGAGAAAATTTTAAATAATTTAGATGTAGAAGAAATGAATTTACAAATTTCCTCTCCTCTTACTTATGTATCTAATGGTTTATTGGAAAATTTAAGATATGCTCTTTTTGTTGGAATTGAAAGTACTTATTGTAATGGCAAAGAATGTTATCTACTAAAAGGGCAAAATCTTGACAGTTATATAGATAAAAACACTGGACTTGTGGTTAGGTCAATAGATAAATCGACTAGAACAATAAATTCTGTAGTTGATTATGAATATCAATTTAATGTTGTACAAGACGATGATATTGTTAAACCAGATAGTTTTAATTCTTAAATATTCAATACTTGTAAATTTAAACAAAGAGATATTATAAATCATTATAATATCTCTTAACTTTATTTTATAATTGTTAATTTTCTTTAATAATTCTATGCACACTTTTCTAATAACATAGTATTAAATAATTCATCAAATATGTATTCTAAAACATTTACAACAATACTATTCCCTGCTTGCCTATATAGTTGTGTATCTGAAATTCCTACAGATTTTGCTTTATGGAAATCTTCATCATCAAACCCGCATTAATCTCCAACATTCTAAAGGGGTAAGTTTTCGTATTCTCATATAGTGTTTTCCGTCTTCTGAAATAAGTATAGATGCACTAGAAGTTGTACTTCCACAAGATGTGGTTTGTGTAGGTGCAATTTCACTAATTTCCTTATTATTATAAGGGTTGAACATTTTTCTTTCTGCTATATTACTTCTAAAATTGCTAGCAAGAATTGATGTTGCGATTCCATTTGTATCATATATTCTATCTTGTATGCTGACTTTTTTACTATTCATACAAATAGGTTTATTTACATTTTCTAATGTTGCAATGTTTGGAGATGTAAGAATTGTTTGAGATACTTCTTTTCCAACCCTACCTCTTTTAGTTGTACTTAGAGGATATGAAATATTTATAGAATCTCCTACTTTCGCCTGTACATATCCTTTTTTTGTACCTTCTTTAACTAACACAAATGGCTGTTTATTTCCTCCATCCACCATAGTTGTTAGAGTAGGAGATATTCCATCTGGATTATAAATACTACCCGCTTGATGTAATTTGTTTTTCTTATCATAAATACCTGTAATTCTCTGAATATTGTTATCACCTACATATTGACTATTTCTTCCATCCATTTTATGATAATTAGCAACAATACAAGATGATATTTCTGGATTTCCACCCATTCTTATTAATTTGTTGTTCTTTTCTATCAATCTTCCGATTCCCTTTTGGGAAAGATAGTATTTTTCATCCACTATATCTTCTAAAAAATCTTTGAGTTTCCACATTAAAGGCACTTCTTGTGGAAAACAAAATCCACTTTGTGCAATATCATTGCGAATAGATACAATGAAAACTCTTTCTCTATTTTGTGGAATCCCATAATTTTTAGCATTTAATACTTTCCAATAATTTGTATATCCCAAATTTGACAAATCTCTTAGTATTGACTCAAATTCATTTTTAAATCTTTTACTTGTAAGGTTCTTAACATTTTCAATGATGCTATATTTAGGTCTTTTCTCTTTTAAAATTTTATATCCTTCATAATATAGTCCACTTCGTGTTTCTCCTTCTCTAATTCCTTTCATTTTTCCCGCTATTGATATGTCTTGGCAAGGAAATCCCCATGTTAACATATCAAAATCTGGTAATTTACTTATATCTATTTTTGTTATATCTCCATAATTTTTATCTTCTGAAACATTATGAATTGCACAATAGCTCTTAACTGCAAACTTATCTATTTCAGAAAAGCCTACTAACTCATATTGTATTTTTAATCTTTCTAGTGCTTTTTCAAAGGCCCCTATGCCTGAAAATAGGCTAAATAATTTTAGCATTAAATTCCTCCTTTGTATTAAAAAAAGACCTCAAAACTTAATTTGAGGTCAAATAAGATTATTGGAAATTAACTATTTAGCTTGTCGATTTCTTTCTTTTTGTCTATAACATACTTCTCTAATTCTGTACCTGTCATATTTCCAATTTTTTTATTATTTTCATCATATATATCATATTTCTTATCATTTACTAAATATAGTGTGTAATACTGATATTTCGTATTAAATGCAGTATATTTTTTAGAAATATATATTTTTTCTTTTGTGTATGGTAAAGTAATACAAAAGCAATCATCATTTGATTTTTTATAATCAATGTGATTGCCTCCAAATTTAATATTATGAATAAATAATCCAGTATTAGAAAGTTTTTCTTCTTTTATAGTATCTAAATGATTTAGTTCTCTTTGTAACTCTAACACTTCTGTTTTTAATTTATTAATTTCTATTCTTTCTTTTCGAGAATTCTTTATTAGATTTTTAGCATCATCTACAGAATAAATTTCTAATTCTTTTTGCAATTTTAAAAATATCGAAACTTCCTTAGGTAAAATATAATCTGGATTTAATTCTTTATAGGACATTGCATATTCATAAACCTTATATAATTTAATATAATCTTGGGCTTTCTCTGTTTTTTCTATTATTTTGTCAAAACTCTCTTTATTCTTTTTTAGTACTGCATTTTTAGATTTTATTTCTATTCGTTTAAAATTAATTTCATTTTCTATATCATCAAAACATTTAATATTATATTTATCTAAATACTCCAACTTCTGTTTTAATTTATAATACCTTTTTATTTCTTGATATCTAGTCTTTTGGTATTCACTATATATTTTGCCTTCTGTAGCTAACTGACTTTTTTCTATCGCTATTTTAGATTCATCTGCCATTTTAAATAAAGCATTGTTAAATTCGTTTTTAGAAGCATTTATGCCTAATAGCTTTATATTTGTTCGAGATTTATAAAACTTATATAAGTTTTGTTCACTATACCTTTTATCAATAGTAGATAGCCTTACAAATCTTTCCATTCCAGTTATTTTAACTGCAATATGCTTTCCTCTTTTTATAGCATATCCAAGAATAGAAAGTTCTTCTAATAATTCTTCAACACTATTACATTTCAGAATTAATGAATCTATATCTTCTCTAATTTTCTCTTTCCAAGATTGTTCTTTATACTGATAATAGTAGTCCTTATTCTTAATTTTACTAAATGTTCTCTTAGGCATAATATAACATCCATACTCGCTTGCAATTCTATCGCTAGTATCACTAAGTCCATATAATCCTTCTTTTAAATTTCCTAATCTATCATCCAATTTTCTTCCATTTAGATTTATAGCATTAATTGATATATGGTTATGTATATGTCCTTTATCTGTATGAGTACTTATAACACATTGAAAGTCTGGATATAATTCTTCACAGAGCCTTTTTCCAATTTCATTTGCTTGTTCTGGTGTAATAGTATCTTTTGGAGAAAAACTTTGTATAACATGATATGCTACTCTATTTCCTTGCATATCATATTTATTTTGAACTCTTAAAAATTCTGATAATGCTGTATCTACATTACAATTTAATGAGGATGCTACAGAAACTTTTTCACCATTATTTTTTTCATCTAAGATATATTCTAATAATTCTTTGGGCGAACCATAATGAGGCATTCTTTTTGTATAAGGCATAACTTATTCCTCCTGCATTTGCTTTTTGTGATTTATTTCTTGCCAAACTTTTAAATTCAACTTTTTATCAATAAGTTTTAACATATCTTTTTGCTTACTTAAAATAGTAAACATTAAAGATGTTACCGTTTGAATGGTTATATTATCTAGTTCTGTAGCATATTTCGTTATTCGTCTTATTTCCTTTGTAATTTTTCTTAATTCCTCAGTGTTCTTAGCATAGGCATCATATATTACTTGCTGATTATCTAAATCAACGTAAGTTACCTTTTCATATACTGCTGCATCTATTAGATATTTGGATAAATTTTTATAACCATAATATTTAGCTTTTGTTTTAACTAATATTTGTTCTTCATCTGTTACCCTTGCTTTAATTATTTTAGTTCTATTGTTTTTATTAATTTTCATACTCTATATTTCCTTTCACTTGCAAAAAATAAGAAGTAGATTATTAACCTACTTCTCATTTTAGTATTAATCCTTTTTTATATATTAAAATATATCATAAGAATATCCTTTTTTTATATATTTCTCTGTTAATTCCATTTTGTATTTTTCTAATAACTCTAAATATTTCTGCTTAAAGCAGTTTTTACATAACCATTCAATTCCTTCTTTAGTAATTCTTCTTATTCCATTTTTATAATAAATGTAAATTCCATTAGTAGCTTTGTTAAGTTTTCCAATATTGTGTTTTATAGTTCCTTCTGCTCTATCAAAATAATTTGATAGAGCAGAAATATTCATATCTTCAAACATTAAATTTTTATGTTCTACTTTTAATAATTCTTCATACTGTTTAATTCTCTCTATAAAAAAGTATATATCTGCATCTATCAATTTTTTTTCATTTTGAAAATAAACATATATTAGCCAATAATAACCTTCAATTAATACATAGAACTTACCATTCGCCTTCTTTTGTTTCCATCTACAAGTAGGATGTTTTTTATTCATAATTATTACAGCTTGTTTTAAATCCATATATGTAATATTATTTCCTCTTGAAGTTTTTATATTTTGAAGTTTCAATCTATTCAAAATTTTGCTATATGATAGATATATTTTTTCTAATTCTTTTTCTGAATCAGTAATCATAGTAGCCTCTCTATTCTATTTCTAAATCAAATTCCGAAATTGCTGTAATACTTGGGTCGTAATTTTTACTAGCCTCTAATGTTTCTTGATATATTTTTTCATTATCTTTGTAATCTTCTGGCACATATCCTGTTTTACCAATTTTTCTAACTTTTTCTATTAGGCTTTTATCCAATAATTTACCTTTTGCATGCTCTCCTGTTTCATAATCGTACCATGTTTCTGTTATAAGAACTTCTATATCCACATTTCCAACATCTTCTTTGTAAATAATCTGTGTTCCACCAACATCATTTCTTATGGCAAATTCAGTTACTTTTACTCTTTGACCTACAATTAATTTTTCGTTTGCTTTTTCTAATTGTGTAGAATCTATTAAAACTGCACTTAGTTTTATACCTTCTGAACTAGCCTCTGTTAATTTTATCTCTTCTTTCAAACTAAACACTTCCTTTTCTAATTTTGCTTACCAAATATATTGTACTAGCGTAGCACAGTACAATATACATAGCAAAATTTATTTTGCGTCGAATAACTAGGGTATAATTTTTATACCCTTTATTCGCCAGCATGGTCCGTTGGACCACAAATCGCTGTTTAGGGAAAAATCCCTAATACCCTTTTTGCCCGCTGGGAGATGATTTTTCCGAGTTAATATTTGGAAAAAGTGAAGCAAAAATGCTCAACTTTTAGTTATAATTATAATCAAATTCTCGCTCATTTTTTCTATCATTTTCTTTAATTTGGTTTTGTGTTTGTGAATACTTTTCATATATAGATTCCATATTTGCAGCTACTACATCTATATCATTACAAGCACTTGTATCTAATTGAATTTGAGAACCATCTTCAAAATTAATTGTTGTTAAGTATTTACCACCTGAAATGCCATCTTCTGTATAAATATTTGAATATTTTATATCTAATTTATCCATTATTTCAGAATAAAGAGAAGATAAATGATATAATCCTTCATCACTATCAGTTCCATAATCCATTAAATCTTCTATATCGTGTTCTTTAAAATATTCTATTACTTTTGGAAGCGATTTATCATAATAACTTACAGGATGCTCTGTATAATCTTCAATAAAATCTTCATAAGTTATTAATCCACAGGCCAAACGAAGAATATCACTATTAAAAGAATAACTTTCCCTAGTCTCAAAATATGAAATAGGATTTACTGTAAGCCCCTCATCTTCATTATAAACAATCGTATTCTCTATAAAATAAAATCCCAATGTTTCTTCAAAGTCATCTAGTTGTTCTAGAGAAAAATAATTAAAAAAGTCAAATAGATTTTCACTTGATACAGCATATTTCTCTATTAAAGGATAGTGGTCTTTTACCATAAATCCATATCCCATTTTCTTTAATTCTTCAAAGGTAATATAAAAATTCCATTTACCATCATTATCAAATAATTCTAAATCGTTTAAGTCATAAGCAATCTCATCTTTTATCACAGAATTATATAAATCTTGGTAAAAATCATATTCATATACTTCTGAATTTCCATCTAAATAATCTTTATAATTTTTACTATTTATCTCCCCTTTTTCTTTTAATTCTATATACTCATCTTCAATAAAGATATGTACTATGTTATTATCGACTTCAAATAGCATTTCCTTTGACATTGTACCTACATATTTTTCACAAACACTTTTATAAAACTTTTCATCATCAAGTATGTTTATAATATCTTGAATTTTACATATTTTACTATTATCTTTTTTGTCTGTCAACTCAATATATTCTTTTGGATGAATTTCACTTAATACTTTTGCTACTGTATCACTTTCAATATACCTTTTTGTAACCAAATCCCAATCATCTTTTTTGAGTTTTATATTATCTTCTTGTTTCATTTCTAAATTATTATAAACATAGTCTTGATGATATGAATATAATCGTTCTATAATATCTGCCAATGTATAAAATTCTTCTTGTTCTATTTCATTTAGATTTCCTTCTTGAATATCTTTTAGCTTAAAAATATTTTCTAAATCCTCGTTAATACCTATTACTAATTGAAAATCGTATACATGTAATAGTTGTATAAAATATGTTACAATTTTGTCTTTATCTTTTTGATTCATTATAGTTTATCCTCCTATATTTTTAAATGTCTTTATCGATTTCAATACTACATTTTTCTTTATTTTCCTGTGCAACTTCTTTAAACCACTCTGCATATTGTTTGCCTTTTTCTTCATCTAATAATTTTAGTTCTTTCCCAATTTTCATATAGCTTTCGTATTTGTTTTTAACATATTCAAAACTACCTTCTTCTAAAAGACCTTCTATATCCTCTTCGTCTGTAAAATAGTCGAACATTCTAAAGTAGACTCTATCAATAACTTTATCTAATGTTGTATTTTCTTCAAAATCAAAATTATTACATTGTTCATCTTTTATGTTGTATTTTCCATCTGGATATTTAGTAATTGACCATTCATAAAAATCCAGAAAATCATCTAAATCAGATAATTCTTCGTCTTTTAATTCGTCTTTAAAACTGGTATATTCATAATTCATTTTAAATAATTCTTCTTTATTACAAGCTTTTATAAGTTCATCAACATTTAATATTTTCATTTGTTCATCATAGTCTACATATTGTTTTCTATCTCCCCAAGTAAAACCTTTCCCCCATTGAAATTCTATACAAGTATCATTCGTATTGCCTCCATTTATTTCAACATAATGCCAAAAAACACTTTCGGAAAATTCGTTAAACTCTTTATCAAAACAACAGTTTTTTTCAAAACATTTTATATATTCTTTTAAAAAACCAACACTTTTCATAAGTTCAATAAATTTGAAAAGTTCATCATCATAGTTTTGCCTAATTTTTACAACAGCACCAAAATTCAAAAATTCCTCCATTTCATTCATTATTTCTATTCCTCCTTCTTCTTTTAATAGTCATAGTCAAAGTTCTCTTTACTTTTTTCAGAATTTTCTAATGAATTTACTGTCTTATTGTAATCTTCTAGCATATATGAAGGTGGCATAATACCTGTTTGTTTCATTGCTTGAATCAAATCACAATCCTTTGGCATATATAAATCTCTTTCTACAGATAATCCAAAAGGTAACTGTAATTGTTCTAATTGTGATAAATTTACATATCCTAGTTTAGCCGTTTCATCGTCTCCAAGATGGCAATAGCCAAACATTTCATAATCTCCATTTTCTAATTTATTTGCCTCTGTTATTAACCAAGTACCAGAACCAACAGGGTTAAAAAATTTTGCTATAACTTTTGCTCTCCCCCCTAGTCCTTCTTGACTACCAATCGGATATTTTTCAAAGATTTCTTCTAGTTCTTCTGTAATAAGTTCCATAAATTTGTTTCCTCCTTTGCAATAAAAAAAGAAATATAAATTTATATTTCTCATTTATATTTCTTTTTGATTTATTTCACTCATTTTATGCTTTATCTATTAAATTATATACTTTCAATCAATATGTTACTTTTGTATTAATTCTATTTTTTCTTGAATATCATTTAAACTTATATTTAAAAATATTCTTTTATTTAAACTTTCTTTTCCTATACCAAATCTTGCATTTATTTCATTACCTGTACCAGTTCCAAAATCAATTGGCTTATATATATTATTATCTCCATCAGATATGTAGAACACTGCATCTCTTAATTTGTCAAATTCTTCTCTTCCCATGTCTTTTCCATCTAGTAAGAAATCACGCATATAATCTATTTCAGCCTTAATAGTTAAAGCTGTTTCTGTTAATTCTGCTTTGCTTAACTTAATTCCTTTAACATTTTCTACAAAATCTAATTCTACTGATGTTCTTTCATAAAATTTTTCTGGTATTTCTATTTCAAATTGCCATTCACTATCTGATAAGCAAATGTCATTATGATATATACACTCTAGTGTTTTAGAATCAATTTCATAATCTTCATATCCTATATCAAACATTCTAACATATAACTTTTTACTCTTTGGAAATCCTACTGCTGATTTTATAGTTAGTCTAGATGAGCCAAATGATGCTGAACTATTTAGCACATTATTCATACTGTTACTTTTTACCCCTAATTCTTTATATAATTTTTTCCAATATAGATTTTCTTCATGTTTCCAATTATGAATAATATATATATTATTATTTTCATCATATATTGCAATTCCATATCTAATCTTTTCTTTAAATTTTGATATTTCTTCTTCTAATTTAATGTCAAAATCAATTTGACAGTAGTCATTTGTTATCATAATGGAATTAAGTTTTATTCCTATTTTATCTTGATATATATAGTTCATGTTTAGGTTTTCACTCTGTTCGTCTTTTGTTTTTTCATCTATTGCTATAGACTTTGTAATTATATTTCGATTCTGGTATTTTGCATAGTCTATGTTCCAAACTATTTTTGCATATACTCCCTTTGCTGTAACTCCCATAATTATTGCAATTACTAACATAGCTGCTATATTATTTAATAACTTCTTTTTCATATCACTTCCTCCTTTTATTTTAGAGCAAATAGAATTATAGTTCTTTTCTTCGCTATACATGTTTTCACAAAATTCTTTAAAAACTTCATTTTTAGGCATTCTTCTCACTCTCCTTTAATTTATTTTTTAATTCTTTTATAGTTCTATATATATAATTTTTTGTAGCTGATTCTGTTATCTTTAATTCTTTTGAAATATCACTTATTTTCATTTCAAGACCATAATACAAATAAAATGTCTTTGCTATCTTTATATCTTTATTTTGCAATACTTCCCAAATATAAGATACATTTTCTTTTGTAATAAATTCTAATTCTATATCTATATTATCTTCAATTTGTAATTCTTCATTTTCTAAGCTAACTGCATTGTTTTTTTCTTTATATTGAACACGATAATATTTTTTTAATATGTTTTTAGCAATTCCAATTATGAATGCCTGTATATTCTCTAAATCAATTCTATTATTCTTCTTTAGTTTTTTATACAATTCTATATATGTATCTTGAATAATGTCATTAACATCTTCTAAATTACTGCAATGAGCAATAATATACTTCAAAATATCTTTATATGTTTTATTATATATTGGTTCAAAGTTTCTAAATGATATTAAATTACTCACATCCTCCATCACCTTTCACTTTATTAGTGCATTATTTTTCCAAAAAAGTTTCAATATCTTATAAAAATTATACATTTATTATATACTTAAATAAAAAATTATTCAAAAAAGTAGCTAAATACATTATGATTAATTTTTTTACTTTTTTTTACACTTTTTCTTATTATTTTATAATATATGATAATTTAATAAAGTTGCTTATGTTTTACGAATGACTATTATTGCCATTCAATAAGCTAAAATTTGCAGAGGAAATAGTTTTATATTTGGAGGTATTCAATCATGAAAAAGAAATTAAAACTCTTTGCACTTATACTCTCTGTTTTGACTTTGACAGTCGGACAGACAGCACTTGCAGCGGAACCTGCATTGGCATCAAGCGAAACAGCTGATGTAGCAGATGAAATCCAACCACGGGGAAGTTTAAGTGGGTATGGTACTCATTGGTACAATGCTGGTGAGGAACAATATGACAGTTTTACCTTTCAGGTTACTGGTGTACCTTGGGTTAATGCTCATTTAACAATTAGCATTGACAACTTTGATTCTGATACAGTTGTAGGCACAATTATACAGAAACCGGATGGTAGCTATGCATATAGTAACTTTGACAAACCCATGACTATGGCAAATAGAGATAATTATGCTGGTATAAGCTTTTCCCCAGGAGAAGTTGGAACTTACACTGTTTATTATCGAATTCTCAGTATAAGCACTACTAATGGTCCATCATCTGGGCGCATTAACGTCTGGATCTATTAGTACAGTTTCCTATTAATTTTCCTCTGCAATAATTTTGTGTGGATTTATGTATTACATAAGTCCACACTTTTTTATAAAATAAAAAATATACATTGTATGATAATTCTAACCAAACATATCGTCTACAATGTCGTGAGTTCCTTCTATATTTTCAGTAACGCTGTTATCTAAATTTAGCAATTCTTTATCTTCGTAAATTACTTTTCTACTATATTCTATTTTTGCAATTTCCTTCATGAATAATTCATCTTTCTCTCCACTATATATATTATCATATAGTTTTTCAACTTTATCTCTAATTTTTAAATCTGGAATATACCATCCATAAAACTCTATTTGCTGTAATAACCTTTTTGGATATTTGAATGTAACTATTTCTTTATCATGTTTTAAAGTTATTGTTACCATTTGTGCATCTAAATCTTTTATCGAACTAATAATATCACGTTTCTTTTTATACTCATTATTTGGATTATTAATTAATTCTTGTAACAACATATTCCTATATTGATTTATTTGTAGCATTAATCCTATATTTTCTTGTACAGTTATTCTTTCATAGTTATTATTAATATATATATTCTCTGCTTTTTCTGGATTATTTATATATTTGTTAAAAATTTTTTTAGAAGTTTCTACTGGACTTTGTATATATTGCATTATTAAATCTTTAATATGTTCTTCATAACTGTATTCTTCTACTGAAAAATTCATTTCTATATTATCTTCTTTATAAATGTAATCATTTATAGCATCTTTTTTAATTTTCATATTATTATTTTCATCAGAAATATATTTATCAAAAATTTCCTTACTATTATTCATTAATTGAACTTTGTTTTCTTCTATATATGTTTTCAAATATAGATTAGCTCCATCTACTAATTTTGTTCCTATTCTTGATATTTCGCCAGCAAAATAATTACTATATATTTCTTTATTATATTTTGACTGAAAATCAAATGAAGAACCATATAGTTTTTTGTTAATCCTTTCAAATATTCCCAAAAAATGTAATTCGTTTCCATATTCAAGATTTCCATAGCTCGGTTTATATATAAAATCAATATTTTCATTATATTTTATTTTTAAAATATCTGTTTTTCCTACTTTTTCAATAGTTTTATTACTATCTAAAAATTCATCTATATTCAATAAAATCCTCCTTTAATTAAGCATAATTGTAGTCATAGTCATCATTAATTTCTTGTTGTTTATACTCATGCAAAATATTCTTTTCTTTCAAAAAGTCTATCAACTTATCTATTTTTTCATTTATTTTTGTTCTTTCTTCACCTTCTGGAAACGCTTTAATAAGTTCTAATTCTCCTTTATTGTTAGTAGCAAAACCTAATGCAAGATTAGCATGCCCACATAAATAATCACTCTTATATCCTAATTTATCACTAACATAACAAGCAAAACTACGAGCAAACATTTCTATTGTACTTTGCCAATATCCATGATCTTCTTTAGAATATAGATTATCAAATGCAATTGAATTTTTATAAAAATCTGTTTTTATTCTTTCTTCCTTTCCTATTTGATGTTTTTTACTGGTAATGCTGTTTTGTAAATATGCAATATTTATCCTATCATCTTTTGAAATAACTTTACCTACAGTTTTTTTTCTTAAATCTGATAATTCGTCTATCTCTTTATTACCAATTCCTTTTCTTATATAATCAAATAATGTTTCACTTGATTTTTCAGCATTATCTACTAAGTTCTGTATTAATTCATCTTTTATTTTTATTTGCTCTTTTGTAAGATGTTCTTCTGGAAAAAATGTGTTTATTAGATTTTTAGTTTTATTAATTTGTTTTTCACATTCTTCAACTTGCTTTTGTATAATTTCAGTTCCAGAAACCATTTTATATTTCATATTATCAACTATATCCTTTATAATTTCTGGTAATGTAGAAGAATTATAGTTTTCAGTTATAAAACCATTTAATCCTAATTGTTTACCTATAATATCATCTAATGCATGCCCCCATTCATGGGCTAAACTCCCAGCGCCTTTCATTTTAGTTAAATTAATTACTTCTCTATCTGGTTCATAATGTGCACGAGCATTTCCACTACCACGAGAACCAAAAGCAATAGACAAACGATTATCCAACGAAATATCTGTAGGTGAAATTGATAATGCTTTACTTAAATCTAATAAAGCATCATATCCATAATTTAATGATTGTTGTCTGTCATTTTCATTTAACCAATTTCCAAATTCTCCACCTTTGAAATTAAAAGTATTCATCATATCTTCACCTGTAATATTTTTACCTTTTCTATAATCTTCTCCTATACGAGTTATATGCTCTAATTGCTTTGGAATAAATGCTCTCTTTCTCTTTTCTTTAGTCACTTTTTCTGTGTTTTTACTTTTATAATTATCTAAAATAAATTTTTCAGCCTCATCTATACTTTCTAAATTATTTTTTATAATATGCCTTCCCTGTAATATAAAGATAGTATTATCTTCCCAGTTAGATGGATTACTTAGTTCTCCTTCTGGATAGAGAAAATAAATACTATATTTATTTCTTAATTTCATACATATTCTTCCATCTGATTCTTTATCAAATTGTACTTTTTCTTTGTCATATACAAAAATATCAAAATTTGCTAATACTTTTTCATCATTGGTATAGCAGAATTGCTTTCTTCTAATTTCATTATCTATTTGCCTAAAATTTTTTATATGACTAGCACTTAATAATCTATTATTCATGAATTCTTTGGCAGATGATATTACATCAACATAATAAGAATAACTATCCTCACGAATAATATATTTGCTAATATAATTATCATAAAAATTTAAAACTTCATCTTCTGTAGATAAACTCATAGCAGCATCTTTTAAATCAGAAACAAAATTAATATAATTCTCTAATTTTTCTTCTATTTCTTCTTGACTAAGACTATATCTCAAAAAAGTAGGCTTTGTTGGAATTGCATCTCTTATTGTTTTTATAAAATATGCTACTCTAACAGATAATCCATTTTCTACCATTTCGTGATAATTAGGTTTTTTCCATATATTATCTTTGTTTATTAGTTTGTTTTTTTCTGCGTCATTCATGTCTAATAAATCTTCTACAGAAAGACCTCTTTCTTTCCATAAATCTTTTTTAGCACCACCAATTTTTTCTCCAAAATCTTGAATCTCCATATTTTCTCCTTTGCAATATAAAAATACTAGGCATATTTCATTTCAAAATCCTCTGTATTCGATTTTGAAAGTTCTGAATTACTTACTTGCCTAGTATTTTCTCTTTCTAAATTCCTTAATATTTGCTTATCTAGTTCTAATAAATTTTCTGACAGATTTTCTAGTGTAGAATATCTGTTACTACCACCAGTCCAATCTGTTTCATGTTCCATAGTTCGATATAAAATTTTATTTGCCCATTCATTTTTCCAATATCTAACGTCTGATATTGAAATATAATAAAATTTATTTGTAGAATTACTCTTCATTACTGCTGAAAAATTATAATGACTTCCACTAAATGAATGAAGTTCAAATCCAATTTCCTTACCGATTTCTTTTAGTAAAAATCTATATCCTCTCTGAAAATCTTTATACTCTTGTGAGGTAACCCCTCCACAATCTTCAATAGTTCTATCGTACCATTGTTTTAAAAAATCTTTTACTTTCAATTTTAAATCCTCCTATATATTATAATCAAAGTCATCTATTGCTTTCTCATAAACTTCCTCCTTTTTATTTTCTATTACTAAATCTTTATTATTGGCATGGCTTTTCATAAATTCCAACTCTTGCAATTTTTGAGTATAAAATTGTTTTTTATTTATTAATCTATCTAAACTAACTTTTAAATGATATTTACCTTCTATATATGGTCCATCTTCAATGTCTGGAACAAGTGTAAAGTCTTTAAATGGATATTTTAATTCTTCTTTTAATTTAGCCTTCTGTTCATCATCCATTTTCATTTTACATTGTAATTGCTCATAATCTGACTTATTTATTTCTAGTTCTTTTTCTTTGGTATTTAATTGAGTTTCTAATAAAAACACATTCTGTTGTATATTATTAGCTTTTATTATGTCTTTTTTCTTAGTTCCTCTAATAAAATCAATAATATTATATTTTTTATTTTTTACATCATTTAAGTTATTTAGAGATTCATCTAATTTTATTTGTAATTCTACTTGTTTATTTTCTGTTGATTTAATAGCATCTATATAATGTAATTCAGTTCCTACAGAGTTGAATTCTCTTTCTTCAAAATCTATTAATTTATAATATTTGTCCTTATTTTCAATAATATATAAGGCTTGATTACATTCTTCTATCTCACTATTAAAATATGATGGAAAATCTTGATTGAATAAAGGTATAGCTTTATTCATAAATTCTTCGTTATGTTTATTTTCTAATAAAGAATTATATAAATAATATTCTGTAGAGTGTATAGTTACATCTAATCCACCATAATATGATATTAAATCATTATTTACATCATTATCATGGTCGAGTTCAGCTTTTCTTTTTAGATTCTTGTATCTGCCAATCAACATTTCATCAGAATTTTCTAATTCATTTTCTGGTATGAAACTAAAAATCAAATCATCATCTACTGATAATAAGTTTTTGGTAGATAAGTCGATATTATATAAAAAATCTACATCATTTGATATTTTTTCTTTTTCACTAAATTCAAAAAGTGCAATATATTTATTTGCTATTTTTGAGAAGATATATACATCCTCTCCTTCATGAGAAACTACACCTCCACCAGCAAAATCAAAAGTTCCCCACGATTTCTCAATTCCTATTCCATATCCATTTTGTAAGTAAATTTTTTGAGTATGACATTCATAATATGGTTCATCAACATCTGTAAATGTTTCAAAATATTCATTTTCAAATATTTCTTTGAATTTTGTAATTGCCTCATCTGGTGTATTTATGTTTTTAAATTCATCAAAAAATTTTTGCATTTTTTCTTTTATTTCTTTTAAATCTACCATAATAATATCCTTTTATTAAAACATATTATCTGCTATATCTTTGTCATTATTTGCAATTGGAACTTTAATACCATTGATTTCTTTATACAAGTCTTTTACTTCAAGATGTGTAGTAATATATTCTAATACATCATCAATAGAATATTGAGTATCTTCATCTAAAAAGCCAGAAATAAATATAAAGTCTATTTCATTATCTTCGTTCCCTTCTTTTACCTCTCCAAATAATCCATCTGATAAAGTATTCAAAGCAAATGGGGGATGCCATTCCTTTTGTGCTTTTCTTATATTATTTGCAAAATCATTAATTCCAATAGCAACACAAGAAGTATCTATCCCTATTTCAAATTCAGTAATTTTATCTCTTGCACTATGAGAAAAACTACCATCTTCTTTTAAGAAATAGGAATCTTTAGAATTATGAACTAATATAAAAAATTCTACTCCATTAATTTGAATTTTATCTATTTTTTCGGAGTAATCGTGTATTTCTATATCAATATTCATATCTTTTCCATTAATATTTGTTCTTTCATATCTCACTTGAACATCTTTTCCATAACTTGGATCAGAAACTATTATTTGATTTAGCTCTTTTATTTTTCCTCCAAATTTCATATTACCTCCTTCTAAGCAGCCTTTGTATTTTTATTTTCATTTTCTTTAAAATGTAAATTACAGCAATCTTTTGGATTAGGATTTACATTATCTCTCCAATATTCATAGTGTTCTGTAACATCTTCACATACGGTTAATTCTTTAAACCCTGTTATTAATTGTAATTGTTCTATTTTGGTTTCTAGTGGTATGTGCAAATAATTACTCTGTTTTAGAGTATATTTTGCAAAATCAATTTCTTTAAACCATCGCTTTATAAAAGTATTCACTCTTAGAAATTCTACTAAAATCCTATCACATTTTATAGAATTAAGTATCTCAAAATCAATTAATTCAAAAATAAAAGGGGATAAACGTAATGATACATCATACCCCAATTTATATAATTTCTCGATTGCAGCTATTCTCCTAGATGTACTAGGTGCTTTTTCATATTGGAAAGCAGTCGTGTCATCTGTAGAAGTAATAGATATTTGAATATGAGCTAATTCCTTATCTAATATTTCCAAATATTTATCACTTGCAACCATATCTGATTTTGTTACAATTAGATAATGAATCCTTCTTTTATTTAACAACTGAATTGTTTTATAAGTTACTCTATAAGCATTTTCAAAAGCTTGGAAACAATCTGTCATTCCTCCTAATCTAACAATAGTACCAGGTTCTATTTTATTAATCTGTTTTTCTATTTTATTTATATCTGCAACTCTAGGATTTAATGGATTCCATAAGTTTCTAAAATCTAATAAAGATTTAGCATAACAGTAACTACAGTTATGACTACACCCACAACCGTAAGTATCTAATCTTATTGGATATTTACATTTATCTAATTCATTTCCTGTTGCTTGTTTATAAAAACTTTTAAATTCTAAAACTATATAAATCCCTCCTTTTTTAGTATAAAAAAAGAGATATTAATTTCTTAATATCTCCATAGTTATTATTAAATTTCTAATCTTTAAATTTTAATTTATCAATTGGTCCCAGTAATTTATCATAGTAATTTCGTTATATTTTTCGATATTATTTTTTCATTTTTCTTTTAATCAACGTCAATATTTTTATATATTGAACTAATTATTTTTCTAGCATTATCTTCATCTTCATATCCATAATATCTGAAAAATACTACTTTGCCATCTTTTATATATTCAAAAAACCATCTTTCATTCTTTTCCTTAATATTAACAAATTTAGATTGGTCATTATCAATTTTGTTAATGTTTACAAATGTTTTAAAATCTATTAATGCTTTTGAACATTTATCTCTATCTAAATAGTATATAGATCTTCCTACTTCTTGATTATTATTATTGTTTGGATATAATATAAATAAATATCCTTTATCTTTCTCTTCTTTTATTACAAATTTATATTTTGCCATATTTATAATACTACCTCTCTTTCAAGTATTACAATTAAATTGATTCTTATTTTTTTCTAATTCTTTGTTTATTATAGAATATCTATGCACCTTTATTCCTGATTTGTCTTACTAATTCATTAAAATTTACACCAGTTATATATCGTAGACTTTCAACTGTTAATAAATTTGAATCCTTAGCAATATTTCTATATTGTTTTTCTAATATTGCTTTATTAAAATTTTTAATAAATTTAATAGATTCATTATACTTAGCATTATACCACATCTTATCACACCCCCTATTTATTTTACCATGTTTTATGTCAATTCTTTGTCGAAATGTGTCGCTTTTATTGTAAAATAAAAAGAGTTTGTATATCTTTTAGCATTTAGATAAATAAACTGTAATTATTTATCATATGTAAGTAAACCAACAAAAAGTGCTGTAGTATACTTTTCATTACGTGTCATCATTTTGAGTGTATAATCTAATAAATCTTGTTCTTTAAACATCTCATATATTTTTTTTATCTCTTCTTTATCTAAATTACAGTATTCTAAATTTTTTAATCCATCTTCTATTTTTATTCTATCATGCGTATTAAAAAATAATTTCATTTCATCTTCATGTGTTTTTAGATTTTTGTTTTCGGCAGATTTACGTATAAATTTTCCTAATTTAATAAATGCTTTTTCTTTTTCATTCCACTGTGTTTCAGTCATAACTATTCCTTTCATAAGAGAGCCATCTTGTATTAGTATGGTCTTACCCCACTTATTATACACCATGTGTTAAAGTTAAAACATTCATTATTTCATCATTCTTTTGTAGTTAAACCATAATAATATTATCATATAAAGAAAAAGTTGTAAAGAGTGACTAATCTATATAAATTTACTATTAGTTTAGTAGTATCTTCTTTAATAGTAACACTTTTACAATTCTTATTATACAAGTCTATAACCGTAATTTATTTTTTTCCTATTTTAATAATCATAGTCAAAACTTTTATATTGTTGTATTTCTTCAAACTTAACATCTAAATTTTGTTCAATATTATTTTTCATTTTTTGAAACATAGTATTATTTTTTTCGATTGCAATGCTATTACGATTTTTATTACAACAAGCTATAACAAAATTTCCACTACCTGCAAACTGATCTAATAATGTTTCATATGGTCGTGAGATGTATTCAATAATTTCTTCTATTAATTCTATTGGTTTTTCAGCCTCCATTATCTTATCTTTACTATTTTTGGGTTGATAATCAAATACTGTAGGCAACATTCCAGAAGTACCTTTCATATAATAAACATCTAAATTATTTTCTTGCAACATATCTCTAATTTCATAAGATGACTTTCCTTTTATGTCTAAATTATTTTCTTTTGCAACTGCAAGATTCTTTTTTGCATCTAGTTTCAAATTTCTAGGTTCGCCATTAGAAAATATCATAACATCTTCAACATTTTTACTTTTTCTTCCTGTGTTAGAAATGAAATTTCCCTTTTTCCAAGAAACCTTTGCAAAATATTTTAATCCATTTTCTTTAGCCATCTGTTTTATTTCATAAAGATATTCATAATTAACTTCTGATTCTTCTGGTAAAAATTCAACTAAAAAGGCTCCATCTTTTAGAACCCTTTGTTTTTCTTTAAAATCTTTACTTTCATATCTAAAAAGCTCATAGGCAGCGAACTTTCTATTTCCACCAGTTAATGCCTTTTGTAAATCGTATGGATGATCGGTAATGATACCATCTACCGACTTATCTTTTATCATAGATAAATCCCTTCCATCACCATTAATAAGTAAACATGTATTTTCTTTACCATCAATTTGTTTTGTTACTTTATATATACCTCTACTTATTTTTTGAAAAATACCTCTATCAACACCTTCGTAAATACGAGCTCTAATAGATTCATTATTCACATTCATATTTTTCACATTTTTCACAAGATTAGTTGCCTCTTGCACTGAAAATTGTTCTTCGTCTATAAAATATTCAAACAAATTCATTTGTATCGTATTATCCAATATATATCCCTCCTAATTTTCTTTTAATCTAGCAAATCCATAAAAATTAGGTCCATTCCACCATCCATTATTGTATTTTCTAATTCTAACTCCTGATGGATTTCCACCGAGTATCAATAACCCATTCAGCATTTTCACCATTTATATTTAGTTCTCCCATATAAATTCCTACATGCGAAATACCCCCAGAATTTCCAGTATCATAAGTGTCTTTTAGGAATATTAAATCGCCAGCTTTCCTGTCATTTATATTTACTGGATAGCAATAATTATTATAAATTCCTGTTGCACCTGTGTTTGATATTATCTTAATTCCACAGTGAGCAAGACAATGTATAACCCAACTAGAACAATCATAGAATTCCATACACTCATCATATTTTAAATTACTGTGATCCATTAGGTATGGTTTTCCAATATTTTTTAAAAATTCATTATATATTGCTTGAAGATTCGGATCATCTATTTCTATCATATATTGTGTAATTTCATTAAAATTTATATTATCTGCTTCCTTTGTATTTTTCAAATTTAGAAAATTTCCTATTGTTGCAATTATTAGAATTATAATGATAATTGGTGCTATTGATGGTAGCATTGATAAAAGCAGTTTAATTATATCTTCTACTAATTTTGTAACTCTTACTAAAGCATTTGTCGTACTTTTTACTGCTTTCTTTTCAACTCTTCTTATTTTGTTAGTTACCTTTTTAGTTACTTTACTTGCAACTCCTTTTACTGGCTTTGTCATTATTCGGCTAGAAACATTTTCAAAACTTTTCAATCCACCTTCATTTAGACCAGTATTAATTGATTTTCCTACTTTGATTACTTTATTAGTAGTATTATTAATTAGTTTTGCACCCTTTATAACTGTAGATATTCTTTTAGGCAGTTTTTTAGAAGATTTTTTTACAAAATCTTGGTTTTCCTCTAATTCTCCCTCATTTTCTAAAACATCTTTATTCATGTCTACATTATTTGCTTGCGTACTTATTTTGATAGTACTTTTAATGATATTAATATTGTTTTTATCATTTGTTTGTAATTCATTATAGTCATCTACTTTTGTTTCAATTTTGCTTACTGTTTCATTTTCAATATTTTCTAAACTTTCGCTAGTATCATCTACATTAGTTTCTAATCTACTAGATGGAACTTCGCCTTCGGATATTTTATTTAATTGTTCTGCATACCACTTATTGATTTGGTTAACACTATCGAGAATAGTATTAGCACCTTTATTTCCATAATCAGCATACTTACTTAAAGAATTTGCAATATCTTTATTCGTATTATTTTCATTTGACATAGGTTAATATTCTCCTATCTAAGCTACATTAAGTTGCATATTTGATGTTTGATTTAATTGATATATATACGAATCCTTAGAAATTTGATTTCTAAATGCAACTTTATCTTCACCATACACTATAAGACCTTGTCCGAGCAGGTGAATCAATTATATATTTGGATTCCTCATCTGAAATATCAAATATTTTGCATATTGCAGTTAAGTCTAATGGTTTTTGTTTTAATATTATTGCAAATTCTGAGTTAGATAATATTTTACATCCTTGTTCATTTTTAATAACATCTGAAATATTTTGAGTAATTATTGTTGGTATTGCATTTTCTTTTCTACCAGTTTTATAAATTTTTGCAATATAGTCTGCTGAGTATTGATTTGCTAATAAAATATGAAATTCATCAATAAAAATCCATGTATGTTTACCTAGATTTTTGTTTCTTTTTAATCTATTCATAATGTGTTCCAAAACTACCAAATATCCAGTCGTTTGAATAGAACGAGGTAATTCTGAAATATTAAATGCAATAAAACGATTTTTTATTTCTATATTAGTTTTCTTTGCAAATATATCCATTCCTCCGAAGCACATATCTCTCAATTACCAATGCCAAATTTTTTGCCTCATCTTCTGGTTGTTTTAATAGTTCCTTATAAAATTTTATAAAATCTGGTTCAAATTGTTTATCAAAATGATGCAATTGATATTCTTCATAAATATTTTTTGTGCATCTATCAACAAGAGTTTTTTGCTCACCACTTAACCCATTGCTAGATACAATAGATTCAATAAATGCTAGTGCGAACTCTATTTTATTATTTAGAGCCTCCTCTGATTGTTCATATTGCAATGATGAATCAAATGGATTTATGTAAGTATTTGTAGATGTACTTATATCTAATGTTTGACCATTAAATGCTTGTATTAATGGTTTATATTCTCCGTTGAGGATCTATTACAATTACTTCATCTTTTGGATAGCGAAGTAATACTTGCTCTATAATTATTTTTATAGAGAAAGATTTACCAGCTCCACTTGTTGCAAGTACACATCCATTACCATTTAATAGTTTTTTTCTATCACAAAATACTGGATTTTTAGATACTAGGTTTATACCATGAAAAATAGAATTTTCGTGCATTAAATCCTTAGTATTAAAAGGAACATTGGTAGCAGTAGATTCAGATGTTAGCGACCTTTGTATTTGTAATGAATTCCATCCAAAAGGTAAACAATTTTGAATTCCCTCTAACTGTTGCCAGTCTAAGTTATATATCGTAATAAGATGTTCATTTCCTATACTTTTAATTGTTTTTGTAATTTTTTCTAGTTCTTCCAAAGTATTTGCCTGAATACAAATAAGAACATTATTCGTAAATAACTTTTGTTTTTTCTTTTGTAAAGCATCTCTTAAAGCCTGTGCATCTCTAATAGAATCTTCTAATTTTTCGTCTTTAACAGCCTCATAATTGTAATTGTTTTTATTAGCTTTTTTTATCTTTTCTAGTCTTTCTGTTTTCATACCACTAATTTTTTTATTAACTTTTTGAATTACTTTTGCTGGATCAGTTGGAGTAATATTAAGAGTTGTTATAATATTAGCGTTCTCTATTGTAGTTATTCTATTATAGAATCTGGGCGTTATTGATTTTGGAAGTTTGCTAACATACAAAACTCTAATAAATTTTTTATCTCCTATATTTATATAATTTTTCTCTCGCAGTGAAACATCTTCCTTTGGTGCAAGTACATCATAAGTGCTTAAGTTATTATCTTTTGCATATTGAATTATATTTTCTATCCCATCATCTCTTAGTATGTTTGTGTGAAATATATTGTATAATGAGGTTAGCCTTTCTTCGATACTAACCCTTCTAATTTTAGATTTTAGTTCTTTGAATTTTTCCTCTGTTCTTAACTGATATTGCATAAAAATATCTTGTGCCTCTTTTATACTTTCTGCTTTTGTTGTAATAACAATTTGCCTTGTTTCACAAAGTATTTCTTCTTTATCTCCTAAACAAGTTTCAATTAAAGCATTAAATTCTTTTGCAATTTTTCTTTTATTTTCATTTAATCTTTCTGTATCATAAACATATTTTTTCTTATAATCTTGTGTTTTTACTGGTGTTCCAGAACAGACTACTTGTATATGGTCGTGATAATTAAAAGAGTGGAGATACTCCACCCATTTTAAAAATATATTTTCTTGCTCATAATAATTTGCTTTAGAAAAGGATATGTCTTCATACTCTAGGCAAATAGAATAGTGCTCATCATCTAATTGCATAATAGAAGTATTTTCATTAAATGATTTAAAAAAAATTCCCATAATTTGAGATGTTGTTTGTGGTTTAGCAATCTTATTAGTCCTATATTTCTTAAATAATTTGCTTAATTTAGATTCTTTTTTAGTTTTTGTTTTGACTTTTTTGTCCTTTTTTACTTTAGACAATTACATTTTCCTCCTTATTGTTATTTAGAAGGTTAGGGATAAAATACCATTTTCCTTCATCTAATTGTTTAAACATATTTATATATGTTGTCTGCCCTGTAAGTGGTTGATTTTTTAACATTCTTTTGTAAATGGTATATAAATCCACCCTTGTTTCTAAAAGTGTATTTTTGTTATTAAAAACCCTAATCCACTTTGCATTGTAAGTATTAAGATAATAATTTAAAAATGTTCTTTCCCATTTAGTTAGTTTCATAAGCATCACCTTTCGAGCAATTTTAAAAGAGCATCTTGCTGCTCTTTGGTTAATTTAGAAAGTTTTTGAGATAATTCACTTTCATTATTAATTTCTTTCTCTTTGACTTCTTTATTTTCTAATTTAGTTTCAGTTATTCCATATTTCTTTTTTGCTTTTGCAAGAATTTTCTCTTGTTTCTGCTTTTTCTTTAATTCTTTAATTTCTAATTTAGTTTTTTCTACTTTAGGTTTACTTGTTTTTTTAGTTTTCTTACTTTTCTTTTGATGTTGAAGATTGAAGTCTGCATCAGATATGTAATGAATAGGTTTTGCAAAAAAGAAATAGTGTCTGAACCAGTATGGTAAAATCTTTTCTGCTGGTAACTCATGTATTTTTACAAATCCTATAAATCCCAAAATACCTGCTATTGCAATTACAATATAACTCGTTACTTCATTTCCAATTTTATCTTTTAAAAGTATATATGTAGGCACAACTAATGCTATAATTAATATAGCAAATAACCATTGCCTAAAATTAAAAAAATATATCTTTTCTTTATAATCATTAATTTCATCGAATACAATAATTTCAATATTATCCATATTCTAATGACCTCCTGTTAATCTTTCTGCAAATTGTCCGCCATATTGAATTACTGCTAAATACATACCATTTAAAAATAGCATTGCTATTATTGTAGATATTGCATCTGTTGAATTTACTGTAGAACTTAATCCTGATAATCCAATTGCATAAATATTTGTAGCAAGGTAAATAATAATTGCTTCTATTCCTACTGATGCTACAAATAAAAAATATTGAATTGCTTTTCCTCTGCCTTCATCATCTACAGACAGTGCGAGAGGAATAGGAGCAAATGCAAAACAAAATATTAATTTTACTATTCTTAAAAATATTTGTGTTAATATCTGGACTATAGTAGTCATAAATGGAATAAATAATATTAAATATAATCCGATAAGTCATTATGCTATCTATAAATCCGATCTGGTACAGCATTAATCAATGTATCAGCAATATTAATATAAGAATTGCTATTACTTAGTACATTTGTAACAGTAATAAATATTTCATTTACAATATTCATAATGGTAGAAAGAAAAGTATATCCATTCATAATAAGATACTTTAATAAAAGAAAAGAAACAAAAGACATTGCAACTCTTTCCCAGCTTATTCTTTCTACTTCCATAGATTTTTTAATTAAATTAATCATAAAGAAAAGAATTAATAGACTAAGTGCAATAGGAACAATACAATCATTCACTACTTTCCCAATAGACCAAATATTAATATTTTGAACACTCGAAAAATTTGTTAATTGTTGTATTGAATTAATTAAATTTCCACTATCTAAAGTGACCCCGAAACACTGTAAATTTAAAATTATAAAGAATTCTTATAATTCCATCCAATAAAAAATTCCTCCTATTTTACTAATTTTTTCTCCACTGTAACAATAGTATCATTATGCTGTCCACCATGTGCAACTAATAATATCTCTAACGGATAAAAACCTCTACATTTTCCAATTCCATTAGAATTCCAAGCAAAAGAAATACATATTCCATTCGGCTTTAGAATTCTAGAAATTTCCTCTTTTTGTAATCGCCAGTACTTAGCAGATGTAGTTTCAAAATTAACTGTTTTGTTTAATTTCCTATATATTTCAGTCACTTGCCTAGATGAATATGGTGGATCATATAAGACTATATCTACAGAATTATTATCAAACAATTTATAAAAATCTAAAGCATCTAAATTGTAATCAGTATGATATAAAGTATCTATATCATTTGTTATAGTTGCAATATTACTATTATTAGCAAAAGCATCTATTGATAATAATTTAGGTTTTATATATCTATTTAATAATTCGCATATTGGTTTTATGGAAAAAGTGTTTTTGTTAGGCATAGCCCAAACCTTTGTTATTTTTATATTGCTATTCATATTAAAATTTATAAATTTCTCCTTATTATTTTTCATAAATTTTCACGGACTTTATAATCCAAATAGGTTTTTAGACTGAGCAATAGCAACAAGCATAAAGCCAGCCATTAAAGTCATTAATCCACGTGACTTACCTTCTGCATCTTCACGTTGCCATCCTAAAGCAAACATCACTCCTCCAACTAATGCTACAACTCCTCCGAATCTTTGTTAGCCAATCACAAGCAAATGTTATAAATCCATCAATAGATTCTGTATTACTTGTAGCAAGAACTCTACTGTGTGTAAGAATAATAGTAGATGCTACAGTTTCACTAAAAATAATTAATTTACTTTTTAATTTATTTTTATTATCATTAAATCTTTTCATTAAATTTTTCATAAATCCTCCTAACTAAAAATGAGATAATCCACTAAATATTAGTAGTTGGGATTATCTCATTTTAATATTTAATTATTAATTTTTAAGTCTTCAAACTGGATAACGCCAAATTTCATAAGCTTTTTAAGTTCTTTTTTATTAACTCTTTCTATTTTAGAGTTTTCAATAGGTTTAGCAAATAATAAACCTATATCACAAAGTAGTTTGTAGTCAGAATTTTCTTGATACTCTAATTCTTGCCTATGATCATATAACTTATCATTATTATTAGCCCAAGGTTCATATAAATCCGAATAATTTGGATGTTCATTCAAGTTATATAATTTTGAATAAAAAGCTCCTACAGTTGCTATAAACAATATGCAATATCCTTTAGGCATCTTTGACAACTCATCTAACGTTGCTAACTCTCTACCAACAACATCCCAATTTGTACTACTAGAGCCTTGTCTTGAAAAAGTCCTTCCAGTTGATTTTTTATACCAAGTCTTTTTCCCGAAGAAGTGCAACCATATATTCTAGTGTTTCTTTTGAGTTACTTCCTAAGAATAGAGTAGTATCGCAACAATCTAAAACGGATTCCCAATTATCTTTATATCTCTTTTTTAACTGGCTTAGTGATTGTAGTCCGAATTGTTATTCCTACATTTAAGCCTCTAAGATAAGCCAATTCTTCAATAAATCTAGGAATTTCTCCGTAGCTGTGCCCACTCATCCATATAGATTTCTAGTGTAGTAGCTAAACTACCACCACATCTTTTTGCATTTTCATCAATCATTGCAAAAACTTGTGTATAAAAAATACTTGCTAGGAAATTAAATGTAGAATCACTAGGTTTAGTAATTATAAAATAAGCAACTTTCCCATTTCCAATGTGTTTACCAGTAGTTTCATTAATTTCCTTTAATAATGGCGAATCATCGTTAATAGGCATACCTATTCTATCTAACTCCATGTCGTCAGTATCAGTTAGATTTGCAATTTCTCTTATGTTAAATGCTGCCAGTCTTGCAGTTGCTACCATTATAATTGTACTCATCATTTTAGGAGCAGATGCTGCAACTTTAAAATGCCTATATTGTTTTACACCAACTGCATTAGGTTCATCTTTGGCCCAATTATCAAAAAGTTTATCTAAAGGAGAACTACCTGTTGCATCTGGATTACTCAAACGTATTAACTTTAAAATTGTTGTAAAGTTTTGATATCTTTTTTCATAATGCCTTATAGTGTAATAGAACAAAGATTGTAAAAAAATCATCTCTGCTTTTTCCCAAAATGGATCTCCATTCGTACTTTCTATGTTCTCACTCTGGGTGTTTGCCATTAAAGTATTTATTAAAGTCATAACATCATCTTCTTGTATTTGATGTTTTTTATCTTCTAAAATATCATCAAATGTTTTGAGTTCCTTTACATATAAAAAAGGATTATAGTGGTTCGAGTTTGATTTTTCATCGAGGTTTAATACTTTTATGGTATAACCTTTTTTCTTTAATGAATACCCACAATCTCTAAGAAGTTCTCCCTTTGGATCTGTTACAATAATAGTACCATTAGCATTTAGTATATTAGGTTTAAAATAATAACGAGATTTTCCGAGTTCCCGGTCTGCCAAGTAAAATAGCATGTCTATTCATTTTACTTATTTTCATATTTTTAGATATTAATTCTGTTTGGGTTAATATCATATTGTTTTCAAACTTTGGATCTTTTTTATTATCAATATCCTTCGGATTTCTCCATTCTGCAGAACCGATATGTGTTTTCTTGGATATTCTTCTTATTTTGCATACGATATGTTTCATAAAACATAACCATAAAAATAGACACCCCAAAAGAAGTTAAAAAATTATTACTTGTAACCTCTAACGGAGTGTTTATTTTATATAATTCATTAAAAGCAATAGTAAAAAATTCTAAATTCCAAATCCCATTATTGTTAGTTACTAATGTTGTTACCCTTAACATATAGTAAAATACAATTATATATACTACAATTATAATTAAGAATGATGTTTTTTTGCTTTTTTTTACCAACATATAACATCATCCTTAATAATTCATATCTATTAGATATTGCTTATCATTCTTATTTTGTTCTTTTACAATTATAGGATTTGAGTATGCTTTTGCACGTTCTATTTCTTCTAATGAATAATCTTCCCATACCCAACAACCTGAACCTATATAATATACTTGTTTTTCACCTTCATTTGTATCTCTAATCATCATTTTATATGTGTCTTCTTCTTTGTCATCTTTAAATTTAGCAACATACATATTTCTATCTTTATCATAGGTAATCTTACATTTATTATCACTATTATTAGGAATGTTTTGCATAATTTTGTCAGCAATTTCTTTTGTAAAACATGGCATTGCCCAACCGTTCCAACGGTATCTAGAATCATGATAGCCTTCATAATATTCGTCAAGGCCCTCTACATTAAAATATGCTTTTGTTAGTTTTCTAATATTAATCACCTACCTCTTTCTCATCATAATAATTAACTTCGATTTTGGGATTTTCTGCTATTGTATATGAATTACTGTTTTCTTTTTCTAATTGTTCAAAAATATATAACTTTTCTATTTCTTCACCTACTACATCCCTTTTTTTTTCTTTTTCTGCTAATTCTTTTAAATCTGCTTTAAAAACAGTCCATAAGCACTCATATTGTTGCCTTTTCATAATATAATTTTTACCCGCTAAAGTTAAATATGTTTGTTTTTCCTCATTTCCAGTCTTAGTTTTAAAGGAGATTAGCTCATTCTTTGATTTAATGTTCCATTGCAAATTTTTATTATCATTTCCATATACACGAATTTGCCCCATACTATTAAAACCTAATTCGCTATATCGTTCTAAATGCTTATTTTCAAAATATATATTAGCGATTTTTTCTTCATCATCATTAACTATAGTTTTAATTCCATAAGGAATATCAGCAACTTCTAAGTCATCTTCTATTCGTAAGAATGATGAAAAAGGCATTTCATGAATACAATAATCTTGTTTAAAATCACCAATCTCTACATTTCCTATTTCATGTAATCTAAATTTATTTGACAAATCTTTTAATTGTTGTGAATTCAAAGTCATACCATCTTTCTTTACTTCCTCAATAATTGCAGCTTGTGTATTATCATCAAATAAATCCTTAGAAATGCCAGTTCTATATTCTATAAGATCTGCTATTCTATCTGTCATATATGGTTCTTGTGATTTATTAAAATAAATATTATAGTATTTATTTTTATGATGTTGAACTTGTGTATTTTGCTTATCTCTGTTCTTTTTGATGAATTTATCTATTAGTAGTAATTTTGCAACTTTGGGATAATCAGCTTTAAAATTGCTTAATAGCTTTATTCTACGTGAAAATTTAGTAATTCTCTTTTGTTCAAATAACGATTTCTTTTTTCCAAATTCATCATCTTCTGTAGATAATTTTCTTTCACTAGCAACTATACGAACTCCATCCTTTTGGCACTTTTCCATTATTCTTATTGTTTCATCGTATGCTAGGTTGGTTATTTTTTCTAATTGTTTTGTTGGTCCATCTTTTTGTACTGCCTTAATTCCTTCTAAAAAGTAATGATAACCAAATATAGTTAAAGGTCTTAATAAATATTTAAAAGTATCTTTTATTCCTATTTTAGTTGCTCTAGTCGCTCCTTCATAAAATTGTGCTGCATCACTCTTATTATTTGCTTGCATTAAGCTATCACCTCTTTTTCCATTTGTATTTCATATAATTTAAAATACTTCTTATAGAATTCATCCAAACTCAATCCTGAAAGCCATTTTTTGGTATGCTTATCCTTATCTACTTGATATTCACTCATATTTGCTTGATTAGACTGGCTATTTAATATCTCTATTTTATTATTATCTTTTCTATATAGTTGTTTTGGAATATATACTTGCATTTCTTGATTTATTGGAAGATACATACCTTTAGTGGTTTCTATTTCTGTTCCAGATAATTTAATAAAGATAGACATAGGATTTTTACTTTTACTTTCAATCTTTTCCTCTTGTTTAGTAAGTCCTGTCATTTCTTTTGTTTCTTCTTTTAGAACCTCTTTAATATTATCAATAGTTAATCCAAGTATATTTTTATTATTATTAAAAACTAACAGTGTTTTGTATTTATCATTATTTACATACTGTCTTGACAGCGCAGATTTCATATCATCTGTATAAGCTAACCCATATCTAACAGCCTCCATAACCTCATCATTTTTAAATCTACTTATTGCTTGTTCTTTTAGATTTTGCACATAAGTTTTCGGAAATAGTTTTTCAAATTGATTATTACTATTTGCTATAAAAATTTCTTCAAATTCATCTGGATTATTTTCAATATAATCTTTTATGCTACTATCAAAACTTTCTTTATATTGTTTAATTATAATTTCCTTTTGTTCTTTTGTTAGCTTAACATCTATAATATTTCCTTTAATATCAAATGTCTTAGCTTTATCTAATAGATTTTGTAGAATAAAAATTTTATCATTTTTAAATTTAATATAATTATCTGTATTAAAAATAAAATCTCTAATGTAACTGCCTATATTAATAGTTTGTTCATTATCCTTCAAAAATCTTTCGTCATTTAAGGATTCTTTCACTGTATTTATTTCTAGTTTTCCAAGTTCTATATATTTTAGTAATATCTGGTCTTGATGTTTCGTAGCATAATTCTTTATTAATTCTAAAATATAGTTGTAAAATACTATATTCTTATATCTGTCAACTCTATTTTCTAAATTTACTCCTGTAGGATTTATAATTTTATCAATCTCATCACTTTTATAATTTGTATTATTCATAATATATTCCTTAAAATTTAAAGTATCTTTTGTGTTTTTTATAAAACCATCTTTCCACATTTTGTTATATATATTGTATATGTTATCTACATTTAATTCAGTATTGTTAATATATTTATATCTCAATAAAAAAGTAAATGCAGATATTTGGGTTTTATATATTTGTTCCCTTGTCATATTTGCCATTTGCAAGTCCCCAAAGTCTTTATAATTACCAAGTTCTGAAATATCTAATACATTTACTTTTAACTGTGATTTTAATAGTTCTGGAATAATTCTAATCATTGCATCTTTTCCAGGTCCATCATTGTCTAAACAAAGAGTAACTTCACAGTCTAATTTTTTAATTAAGTCAGTATGCTCCTTTGTTAATGCTGTTCCCATTATTCCCACTACATTATCTATTTTCATTTGTTTAGCACTTATTACATCCATATAGCCTTCCACAATTATTAATTCATCATTTTTAGCATAGAATTTTGCTTTATGATAATTAAATAGTAAATTGCTCTTATCAAATAATGGATTTGCAGTTGTATTTAAGTATTTAGGTTTAGTGCTATCACTTATTGCTCTTGCACCAAATCCAACTGGAGAACGCTTTAGTTAAGTACACTAAATGTTCTCCCTATAAAATAGCTTGATTAAGCCGTTATTCTTTCATTTAACATTTTTTCAATTACCATTGTCATATCTTCTAAACTAACTGGAAAAGAAATTATGCCAACACCTCTATAATATATATCTATCTCTTGAACTTTTTTACCATTTATCTTTTCTGTTTGATGAACTAATATCTTTTCTATTAACTCATTTAAAATTTCTGGTGTTAGTTCAGTTATTTCAGTATATTTCTTAACATTAGATATAAATTGTGTTAAATCAGTTGTTTTCTTTTCAGTATTGTTTATTTCCTTTGATAATTGTTCAATCTTTGTTTTTAGCTCTTTTTGTTCTTTATCATAATTAAAAGATAAGTTTCTAAATCTTTCATCTGTTATTTTTCCAGATATATTATCTTCGTAAATGTGCATAAATAAGTTATCAATTTCAGTTATTCGTTTCTTTGCTTGTT
>CANOGC010000005.1 GCA_947565445.1 uncultured Clostridium sp.
TCTATTGAAATTTGGTTAGAAAATAAAAAATTGAGAATTTCGCAATTAATTTATTACTAAAAATACTTGCCAGAGACATAATAAAGTGGTAAAATAATAGATATATTAAGAGACTATAAAAAGGACAACACAATAATGTAAAAGCTAAAGAGAACTAGAGGTTGGTGCGATTCTAGTAGTAAAATAAATTATTGTTATCACCTTTTTGTTATTTATCTGAAAAAAGTAAGATAAATCGGATTTACCTACGTTATAAAGGTATATTTAAGTGAAAAATAGTTTAGCTATTTTTAAATTAGGTGGTACCGCGGGATATTCATCCATTTCGTCCTATGTTTTAGTAGGATGAAATGGATTTTTGTATATAAAAGGAGTGAAGTAAAATGTCAGAAGAATTAAATTATGGAGATACTTTAAATTTGCCAAAAACAGATTTTCCAATGAGAGGAAATCTACCAGAAAATGAGCCTAAAATATTAGAAGGCATTTTTGAAACTGGTTTATATGAAAAAATACTTAAGAAAAATGAAGGAAAAGAACCCTTTGTTCTACATGATGGACCACCATATGCAAATGGAGAAATACATTTAGGACACGCTTTAAACAAAATATTAAAAGATACTATTGTAAGATATAAGAACTTACAAGGATATTACACACCATTTGTACCAGGATTTGATACACATGGTATGCCAACAGAAAAAAAGGCAATCGAAAAATTGGGACTAAATAGAGATGAAATACCAGTTACAAAATTTAGAGATACTTGTAAACAATTTACTATGGATTATAAAGACAAGCAAATAGTAGGTTTTAAACGTTTAGGAGTATTAGCGGATTGGGATAATCCATATATTACATATCAACCACAAATGGAAGCTCGCCAAGTTGGTGTATTTGCTGATATGTATAAAAAAGGATATATATATAAAGGACTAAAACCTGTTTATTGGTGTACAGATTGCGAAACAGCCTTAGCAGAAGCAGAAATCGAATATAAAGATATAAATTCACATACTGCATATGTAAAATTTCCAGTAAGTGACGCAAAAGGAAAATTTGATGAAGAAAATACATCATTTGTAATATGGACAACAACACCATGGACATTACCAGGAAATATGGGAATTACAATTGGAGCAGATTATAAATATAGCATAGTAGATATAGGAAAAGAAAAAGTAATAATAGCTACAGAATTAGTAGAAAAAGTAATGCAAAAAGCAGAAATTTTAGAATATAAAACTGTTAAAGAATTCGATGGTAGTGATTTAGAAGGAATTATATGTAAACATCCATTTTTAGATAGAGATTCAAGAGTAGTACTAGGTTCAGATGACACAATTTCAGTAGAACTAGACACAGGAACAGGTGCAGTTCATACAGCTCCTGGTTATGGTAAAGAAGACTACTATTGTGGTATAAAAAATGGATTAGACATTGTTGTAACAGTAAATGCTAAAGGACATCAAACAGAAGAAGCAGGACCATTTGCAGGTCAGTACTATGCAAAATCAGACAAAGAAATTATAAAATGGTTAGACGAAAATGGATATTTACTTGCGAGTGAAGATGTAAACCACTCTTATCCACATTGTTGGAGATGTAAACATCCAGTTATATATAGAGCAACAAATCAATGGTTTGCATCTGTAGATGGATTTAGAAAAGAAACTTTAGATGCAATTAAAACAGTTAAATGGTATCCAGCTTGGGGACAAGAAAGAATTTCTAAAATGGTAGAAGATAGAAATGATTGGTGCATATCTCGTCAAAGAACTTGGGGGGTTCCAATACCAATATTTTACTGCGCAGAGTGTGAAAAAGAATATGTAACAGAAGAAAGTCTAAATAAAGTACAAGAAATATTTAGAGAAAAAGGTTCAAATGCTTGGTTTGATTTATCTGAAAAAGAATTAATGCCAGAAGGTGCAAAATGTCCTCATTGTGGTAGCACAGAATTTAAAAAAGAAACAGATATTATGGATGTATGGTTCGATTCTGGTTCTACACATGAATCTGTTTTACAAGAGCGTGGACTTCCAGAAGCGAACTTATATTTAGAAGGAAGTGACCAACATAGAGGATGGTTCCAATCTTCATTATTAACAAGTGTTGCAATAAAAGGAAAAGCACCATATAAAGAAGTAGTAACACATGGATACACAATAGATGAGCAAGGAAGAAAAATGTCTAAAAGCCTTGGAAATGGAATTGACCCTAAAGATGTTATAAACGAATCAGGTGCAGACGTATTAAGACTTTGGGTATTATCAGCAGATTATAAATCAGATATTAGTGGTTCAAAAAACATTTTAAAACAAGTTGGTGAAGTGTACAGAAAAATACGTAATACAGCAAGATATATATTAGGAAATATAAGTGATTTTGATGTAAATAATCCAGTTCCTTATGAAGATTTACTAGAAATTGATAAATGGGCATTATCAAGATTAAATAAGCTAATAAAAGACTGTATAAAAGCATATGATGTATATGATTTCCATGATGCATACCATGCAATAAATCAATTCTGTGTAGTAGATATGAGTGCATTTTATCTAGATATAATAAAAGATAGATTATATACACTAAAAAGAGATTCAATACAAAGAAGAGCAGCACAGACTGCCATGTATGAGATTTTATCTAGCTTAGTGCGTATTTTAGCACCAATGACATGTTATACAGCAGAAGAAATATGGAAATACATGCCACATAAGGAAAATGAAAATACAGAAAGTGTAATGTTAGACTACTATCCAAAGGCAAACCCTAAATATGATAATGAAGAATTAGAGAAAAAATGGGAAAAATACATTAAAATAAAAGAAGAAGTAGCAAAAAAACTTGAACTTGCAAGAGCAAATAAAGAAATAGGATTATCATTAGAAGCAAAAGTAATTTTATATGCAGATGGGGAAGAATATAACTTTATTAAAGGAAAAGAAGAACTTCTAAAAGAAATATTTATAGTTTCTCAGGTTGAGATAAAAGAAGGAAAAGACGAAGATGATAAGGATGCTATAGTAGGAGTAAAAGTAGAAAAAGCAAGTGGACAAAAGTGTGAAAGATGCTGGATGTATTCTGAAACAGTAGGAGAAGATAGTAATCATCCTCATATATGCCATAGATGTAGTGAGAATTTGAAATAATGTAGAAAGAAATACTAACATATTGATTGTTAGTATTTTTTTACAATTTTTCCATATAATAATAAGAGATATAAATGTTAAGGAGAGAAAAGAAAAATGGAAAAAATAAGATATTTCGACCATGCTGCAACAACAGCTACAAAAGAAGAGGTTTTAAAAGAAATGTTGCCATATTTTAATATGGAATATGGTAACCCTTCATCAATGTATAGTATTGGAAGAAAAACAAGAAAAGTAGTAGAAGAGGCAAGAAGAAAAGTGGCATTAGCAATTGGTGGAGATTCAAAAGAAATATATTTTACATCATGTGGAAGTGAAAGTGATAATTTAGCTATTAAGGGTGTTGCATATGCAAATCGAAAAAGGGGAAATCATATTATTACAACAAAAATAGAGCATCCAGCAGTACTTCATACATGTGAGCATTTGGAAAAAGAAGGATTTAGAGTAACATACTTAAATGTAGATGCTGAAGGGGTAGTTAGTTTAGAAGAATTGGAAAATGCAATTTGTAATGATACTATTTTAATTAGTATAATGTTTGCCAATAATGAAATAGGAACTATTCAGCCAATTGGTGAAATAGGAAGAATTGCAAGAAAGCATAATATATATTTTCACACAGATGCTGTTCAAGCAGTTGGAAATGTTAGAATAAATGTAGAAGAACTTAATATTGATTTATTATCTATGTCTGCCCACAAGTTTTATGGACCAAAAGGAATGGGAGCATTATATGTAAAAACTGGAGTTAATTTTGAAAAGATACAAGATGGTGGGCATCAAGAAAGAAATATGAGAGCAGGTACAGAAAATGTAGCAGGAATTGTAGGTTTAGGAAAAGCAATAGAACTTTCATATAAAAATTTTGATGAATACAACGAGAAGCTTACAAGTTTACGAGATTACTATATATTACAAGTAGAAGAAAAAATACCAAATATTAAATTAAATGGACATAGGGTAAAACGTTTACCAGGAAATGCTAACATATCATTTATAGGGGTTGATGGAGAAGCATTATTACTAAATTTAGACTTAAAAGGAATATGTGCTTCATCTGGATCTGCATGCACATCAGGTTCACTAGATCCATCACATGTATTAGTCGCAATTGGATTACCACAAGATATTGCAGTAGGCGCATTACGTGTAACATTTGGAGATGAAAACACAAAAGAAGATGTAGATTATTTAGTACAAAGTTTAGTAGAAATAGTAGAAAAATTAAGGGGGAAAAAATAAAGAAAGAGGAATATTAAGAAAAATTTAAGTGGAATAAATTTCCATAAAAGATATTGCAAAAAGTGACAAAAATTAATAAAATCTTAATGCAAAAACATTTGACTATTTTTACCAATGGATATATAATATGTATACATGTGTTTAAAAAGAAGGGAAATATAAATGAAGGATATAATAGAATTTGGAATTGGTTTTGTAACAGGAAGACCTAATGTATGCAAAATTATAAATTCGTATTATGAAAATATTATAGAACAGGTAGCTAATATAGATAAACAAGTAAATATTACCATATTTATATTATATGATATGGAATATCAATTTACTAAAAGAACAGATTTTTATGGCATAATACCACAAGTTTATAAAAACATTAGAATAAAATATATCACTCCAGAGGATATAGAAGAAGAAAAGAAAAAATTGATATCTAGACAAAATTTTAAAAAGGATGAGGTAGATTTAATATTAGGACATGGACATGCTAAAGGAAGAAATACTATAATGTATTTTGCATTAAAAAGAAAAATAGATTACTTATTATTTTGGGATGATGATGAATATCCTATAGCAGTTATAAAAGATGAAGACAAGACATTAGAATGGATAAAGCAAAATAATGTACAAGAGCATATAAAATATATTCAAAATGTAGACATTACAGTAGGACATCATTGTGGATATATTTCTCCAATACCATATATGGAAATAGGTGATGATATAACTGAGGAAACATTTAAAAAGTTTATAGAAGGTATTAGTAATGATATCGTAAATTGGGAAAATATAAAAGAGAGATTTCAAAAAGACAATGGTGTTACATATGCGAAAAAGGAAATTTTAAATAATGGAGCATATGAAATTGAATATGATGGAACTGGAAAATGGATAGCAGGTTCAACATTATGTTTAAATTTGAATTCAATAGATAAAATTCCAGCATTTTATAATCCTAAAGGAGCAAGAGGAGAAGATACTTTTTTTTCTACATTATTAGAAGATGTAAAGGTACTAAGAATTCCTACATATCATTTTCATGATGGATTTTTGAAATATGTTCAAATTATGAGAGGGAGAATGCCAAAATGTTTAAGAAAAATTAATATAGATGAAGATAGCATAGAACATAGATTTTTACAAGCATCATTAGGATGGATAAAATATAAACCTCTACTAATGTATATAAAGAACAAAGAAGAATATAAGAAAAATATTGTTGAAGTGAAAGAAAAATTAAAAATAAGTATTCCTCAAATAGATAAACTTTTTTATAATGCTAATTTTGAAGAATTGATTACAACATTAGAGGAAGCAGATAAAAATGTAATTAAGCATTACAATGAATATATAAAAACAAATGAAGTATGGAATAGAATGAAAGAATGTATAATAGAAGAATAGATTTGTTAAGAAAAATTTAAGTAAATCTTAATATGGTAATAATTGACAGTTATTTCTTAAAAGAATATAATACCTCTTAATGGGGGAAGCAAAATGTATAAAATTTCTATTATTATACCAATTTATAATGCAGAAAAATACTTACGACATTTATTAGAATCAATTGTAGGGCAAACTATGGATTTTCAACAAATACAAGTAATTATGGTGGATGACTTATCAACAGATAAATCAAGAGAGATTATGGATGAATATGAAAGTAAATATACAAACTTTGTAAGTGTTAAACTACAAGAAAATCATAAAATTGCAGGTACAGCAAGAAATGAAGGGGTAAAACATGCAACAGGAAAATACTTAATGTTTGCAGATAGTGATGATTTTTTTACAAAAGATGCCTGTAAAATTATGTATGAAGCAATGGAGGAAAAACAAGCTGATTTTATTACAGCAAATTATATTAATGCAGACCAAAATGGACAAGTATGGAAAGTACCAATATTTGATTATAATTTGTACACAGATTTTAAATTAAGCATTACAGACTACAATAAATCATTTTTTATTTTAAACTCATCTGTATGTAATAAAATTTTTAGAAGAAGTTTTATAGAAGAAAATGATATTAGCTTTTTAGAAGGAGTACCAGGAGAAGATGCTTATTTTACTACATCATCTTTTATGAAATCAAAAAACGTATACTATATAAAAGATGTTATATATTGCTATCGCCAAAGAAATAGAAATAATAAAACAAAGTCAGTATCATTCTATTGTTCTAAAGACTATTTTGATAGAATTAATAAATCATATAAAGCAATTTATGATAATTTTAGAAAAAATGGATTTATACGATTTTATAGATATGTGTATGCAAAAAATATGTCATACATGCTATATAAGTTTATAGATTCAAAACTAATAACAGAAGCACAAAGAGAGCAAGTATTAAAGGACATGCATTGGTTTTATAAATTAAGTGCTACTCTAAAAGTGCCAGCAGCACAAAAATGTCAAACAATGATTATTAACAAAATTTTAGAGGGAGACTATAAAGAGGCAGTAAACTATTGTAAAATTGTAGCAGATATAAGAGAATTTTTGCCAAAAGAGATACAAGAATCGATGTCTAGACCAGATGCTAAAATGTATCAAGAAATAGGAAAATATGATGAGGAATATTAGGAGAAAGTAGAATGTTTAAATGTAAATTTGCAAATATGTATGATAATGATATATTTTCAAAATTTAATATAAAGCCAGTAGCAGAAGATTATTTTAAGGTATCTAATAATGCTTTTTGTGTAGCAGATGGAGTAACAAGAGATAATATAAAAGGTGAAGCAGTATGTTACCCTAAAACTGAGGAACAAGCAAAAGAATGGATAAAATATTATCCAAATCCAAGTGGGGCTTACGAGGCTTCTAAAATTTGTGCAGACAATTTTGTAAGTAAAATAGAAAAAGAGGATAACATATCAAAAGAAATTGTAAAAAAAGTAATACAAGAAGTTAATAAAGATATATTAGAAATAAATAAAAATAGAGAAATAGATTATGCCAAAGAAGATTTATATTGTTGCGAAGCAGTTGGTGGAAAAATTGTAGAAAATAAGCTATTTTGTTTTTCAATTGGAGATTGTCATATAATAGCATTAGATAAAAACAATCAAGTTGTATTTAGTACAATAAATAATCATAATCAATTTGAAGATTATTTGAATAATGTTTATATAAAAACACATAATTATGACTGGAACAATAGAGAAGATAGAATAATGGTAAGAAGAGATTATCGTAATAAACCAGATAAAAAATATCAAGGAAAAGATATTTCGTTTGGTGCTTTAACAGGAGAAAAAGAAGCAGAATATTATATTGATGTATATGAAGTAGATTTAAAGGATGTATCATACATATGTGCTTATTCAGATGGATGTGAGCCATATTTTGATGACAAAGAGAAAATTAGACAAATTATACAAAATCCACAAACAATAGCAGAAGAAGGCAAAGAACGAACATTAGTAATATATGAAAAAGTGTAATGTGAATATAATTGCAGTGCACTTTTTTTGACATTAAGTGGATAGAATTTGACTAAATATGTAGAAATATGATACAATTAGATGTATATGTGTATATGTATTTTTAACTGAAGAAGGGGAATGAAAATGGAAAATGAAAATAAAGTAACTGTTATTATACCAGCACTTAATGAAGAAAAGTCAATACAGAAAGTTATTGATAAAATAAAGAATAGTACAGTAAAATCTAATATAATTGTAGTCAATAATGCTTCAATTGACAAAACAGCAGAATTGGCTATCAAAAGTGGAGCAGAGGTTATTGAATGTGAAACAAGAGGAAAAGGGTATGCTATGGAAAAAGGGATTCAATATGTTGATACAGATATTACAGTTTTTATTGATGGAGATTTAGAGATATATAATGAAGATGTTATACAAAGCATGATTACACCAATAGTAGAAAAAAATGCAGACTTTGTAAAATCAGCATTTATAAGAGAAGGTGGAAGAGTAACAGAATTAGTGGCAAAACCATTATTAGATTTACTATTTCCTAATGTTTTTAAATTCGAACAACCATTAAGTGGAATAATAGCAGGAAAAACAGAATATTTTAGAAAAATTGTCTTTGAAAAGGATTATGGAGTAGACATAGGTATATTATTAGATATGATTATGTTAGGTGCAAAAGTAGAAGAAGTACACATAGGAAAAGTAGATAATAATTCTAAATCATGGGAATCATTAAATGAAATGTCAAAACAAGTAATGAAAGCCATATTAAAAAGAAAAGATATACAAATGTAGGGAGTTTAATGAATGGAAATATATGTATTAAGGCATGGGCAAACAGATTATAATGTTAAAAATGTATTTCAAGGACAGACAGATATACCATTAAATGAAGTAGGAATCGAGCAAGCCAAAGAAGTAGCTGTAAAATTTAAAAACATAAAAGTAGATGCAATTTTAGTTTCTCCATTAACAAGAGCTAAACAAACAGCAAAATATGTAAGTGAAATAACAAAAGTACCAGTTCAAATTGAAGAGAGACTAATAGAGAGAAGCTTTGGAGATATGGAAGGACATCACAGTAAAGAAGACTGTAATATTCAAATGTTATCAGATTATGACAAAAATTATAATATTTGTAATGTAGAGCCAATACAAGATTTATTTAAAAGAGTATATTCTTGTATGGATTCAATCGTTGAAAAATTTAAAGATAAAGATATTGTATTAGTAACTCACGCTTGTGTAGCACAAGCAATAGAATGTTATTGTAATGGAATGCCAAAAGATAAAGATATTTTATCATTAACATTAAAAAATGGAGAAGTTAGAAAATATGAAATTCAAAGGCAGATGGATTTTGAAGAAAGATAGGAGAAATCATATATGGCGAATAATTCATATATAACAGTGTTAAGCACAGAGGATTATTTAGGAGGAGTTCTATGTTTAGTAGAATCTTTAAGGAAAACGGGAACCAATTATCCAATTAGTGTGCTTATAACAAATTCAATATCTATGAAAACAGAGCAAATATTAAAAAACTATAATTTAAATGTTATAAGAAGAAATAAAATTAATATACCAAACTCTATTAAAAGTAAAAATGATATAGGAACATTTTCGCATTGGACAAATACATTCGACAAATTACTTATATTTGAATTAACACAGTTTGACAAATTAGTATATTTAGATAGCGATATGTATGTAAGAAAAAATATTGATGAATTATTTGAAAAAGAAAACATGTCAGCTACAATAGATAGAAGAAATGGACCATTTATTAATAAAGAGTGGATGAAACTAACATCTGGATTGATGGTGATAGAACCTAAAAAATGTATAATTTCGCATTTTTTAAACATAATTGTAGATATAGAAAGCAAAAGAGAATCTATAGGAGACCAAGATATTTTACAAGAATATGATACAGAATGGGAAAAGAAAAAAAATTTACATTTAGATGTAAAATACAACATGTTTTTTCCGCATATAGATTATTATACAAAGTATAGTAACTATACATTAAATGATATATATATAGTGCATTTCATATATTCTAAGAAACCATTTCATTTGGTAGAAGAGCAAATACCACAATATATTAAATTTATTCAAGACAGAAAAAGAATTTGTTATGAAAGAAATAAAATAAAATGTATGGAAGATTATATGTTATGTGGAAATAGAAATGAAGAAAAGATATTAAAAGAGTATTTTGAATTATTAAAAGTGATAAGAGTGAATTTAAGCAAATTTGATTAATGGAGAATAGAAAGTGAAGAAAAAGTTACTATTTATTATAGCAATAGTATTAATGATATTAAATATATGTATAACTGTACAAGCAGATATGGTAAAGATAACTTTACCTAATAATTTTAAAGCAAGTACACAAAATACTGAAACAGAGCAATATAAACATGTTTATATGCATGCAACAAATGACGAACAAAATGAATCAATTATGCTTGTACAGTTAGAAAATGAGCTAACTAAAAGTGTAGTTAGCTTAAAACAGTTAAATGAAGAAAGTATGAATGAGTTTTTAGTGGAATATAAAAAGACAAAAGAGCAAGATGAACAGATTGTACTAAAACAAGAAACATACGAAAAAGATGATATGTTTTTTATAGATACTATATTAGAGCAAAAGACAAATGATAACTGGGTTCAAACTAATGAATATTATACGATTCATGAAGGAAGAGCTATTATTATTTCATATAGCTTTTTAAATAAAGAGGTAGATACAAATAAGGTAAGAAGCGTAATAGATAGTGTATCTATTACTGATGAGGAACTTGTCTCACAAAAAGAAAAAAACTATACTAATACAATTATTTTAGGTATTGCTATTTTAGTTTTAATAGTAATATACATTATAAAACAAACCAAATTCAAAACTCAAATTGATGAAAATGAAAAACAAACAATAATACAAAAAGTAATAAAATATATGAGCAAAATAGATTATTCTAAGTTTAAAGGGATACTTATTTTGTTTGTAGTTACCATTATACTAAATAGTATCAATTTATCGTATGGAATAATAAATTTAGGCTTTAATGAAAATATTTCTTATGAAGGAATTGCAAAAGCATATAATATATTTTCAATTATACAAAATATAGCCCAACTATTAGGAATTATATATATTGCATATTGCCTAACAAAAAGAAAAGCAAAATCTATAAACAAAATTAAGAAAACATTTATTATTATGTTAGTAGTAGTAATTCTATTAACAACAATTAGAATAGCACTAAATATAAACACAAGTGATTTTTGGTACTATTTTAAAATGGAACTACAAGTAATGTCAAGGAGTATATTATATATTACTGTTTGGTACTTGTATTTTAGAAATTCTATTCGTGTATCAGTTTATTATGGAGAAAAAACTTTAGAGCAAATTATAACAAATCCAAAGAAACTGTACCAAGAGAATTTAGTAAACAAAAAAATAATGGAATTTAAGCTAATAGAGTATTTTGAGAACCAAAAGGCATTAGATTATGAAAGTGGAATTTACATTAATAAACTACCAAAAGAATATGCAAAAAGTATAACTTTATCAAATTTAAATACTAAAAGAATAATTAGATTAAAAAGAGCAAAATACTATTTAAGTAAAAAAGATTTAGAAAGTCCAAAAACAGAACAAAGACAAATATTAAAAATAGTTGGAATATCTATACTTATATACATTATAGCAGTACTTTTATTATATAGTTTTTAAAAACATATTACACCTTAAAATATCTTTCATAAGATATTTAGAGGTGTTTTTTATGAGAGAAATAGAGTACAATAGAAAGTTAGCAAAAGAATATGCTAAAAAGTGGGCATATTTAAGAAATCCTAAATACTATAATTATGAAAATGTAGGAGGAGATTGCACAAACTTTGTGTCACAATGCATTTTTAGTGGTTGTGGCATAATGAATTATAATAAAAATGGTTGGTACTATAATAATGCAAATGACAAAAGTCCATCATGGACTGGGGTAGAGTTCTTAAATGAATTTTTATTAAACAATAAGTCAGTAGGACCATATGGTAAAATCGTTAAAATTTCTGAGCTTATGGAAGGAGATATAATACAACTATCTTTTGATGGCATAACATTTGCACATAGTTTAATGATAGTAGAAAAACTAGCAGATGATTTTGATAATATTTTTGTTGCAACACATACATTAGATTCATATGGAAGAACAGTGTCAAGTTATGTTTTTCAAGATATAAGGGGTATTCATATTGAAGGGATAAGAAAATGGTGACAAAAAATTACTTTATTTAATTACAGAATTAGAATGAATATGATTAAAACAATTGAAAATATAGTAAGTTTGTGCTAAGATATATATTATAGTGGAGGTACAAGAAATGCCTAAAGTTCCAAAGAATATAGAAAATGCTATAAATGAATTCGTGAGTGGTATAAATAGTATATTAAAAAACCGAGTTAAGAAAATTATTCTATATGGTTCTTATGCTAGAGGTGATTATAGAAAAAATTCGGATTTAGATATTATGGTTCTAACAGATTTATCAGAGGAAGAAATTACTGACATGAGAACTGAATTGTGGGATTATTCCTATGATATAGGATTAGACAATGATATTGTCATATCTGCATTATTGAAAAACATTGATGATTTTAACTATTGGCTAGATACATTACCTTTTTATATGAATGTACAAAAGGAAGGAGTTGTGCTAAATGGATAAAAAAGCAATCGAACTTGCAAAATATAGACTAGAAAGAGCAAAGCAAGATTTGCAAGACACAGAACTATTATATAAAAATAATAGTTTGCTTTCAGCAAATAATAGAGCCTATTATGCTATATTTCATGCAATTCAAGCAGTATTAGCAATAGAAAGAGTGGATTTTAAGAGACATAAAGATGCTATAGGATATTTTAATAAAAATTATATTAATAAAGAGATATTTCCAAGAACATTAGGTAGAAAAATAGGGCAAGCTTTCCAAATTAGAGAAGATAGCGATTATGATTACAAATTTATACCTAAAATTGAACAAACAGAAAATCAACTAGAGACTGCGAAAGAGTTGATTAGTCTTGTAGAAGAATACATAAATAATAGTGAAATTAAATAAAAAGTAATAAAGAGGGAGAGGAAGCATGTACATAGTTGTGGGTTTAGGAAACCCAGAAGAAGATTATAGTAAAACAAGACACAATATGGGATTTGATGTGGTTAATCAAATTGCAAAAGAATATAGTGTTCCGCTTAATAAAAAGAAATTTGATGCTATTTATGGAGAGATTTCTATAGAAGGCGAAAAAGTAATTCTAGTAAAACCACAAACATATATGAATTTAAGTGGTAATTCTGTAAGGCAATTTGTAGGGTTTTATAAAGTTCAAATGGAAAATCTAATCATTATTTATGATGATATGGATATAGAAAAAGGAAGTATTAAAATACGTAAAAAAGGTGGACCAGGAAACCATAATGGAATGAAATCAGTTGAAAAAGAAATGGTGTCAGATACATTCCCAAGAGTTCGTGTAGGAATTGGAACACCAGAATTTAAAAATGATGTTATAAATTATGTATTAGGACATATTCCAGAAGAAGAATACGAAATACTTCAAAATGGGATTAAACAAGCATCAAGTGCTACAATAGATATTATAAAAAATGGAATAGACCATGCAATGAATAAATACAATTAGAAAGGTTATGTAATGAAGGAAATAGTAATTAATGTAGATAACAACCAAAACAAAACAATCATGCTAGTAGAAAATGGAAATCTATTAGAACAATATGAAGAAAATAGCAAAACTAAAAGATTAGAAGGAAATATATATGTTGGTAAAATTCAGAATGTATTACAAGGAATGCAAGCAGCATTTGTAGACATTGGAGAAAAGAAAAACACATTTATACATATTAAAGACATTCTACCTAAGGTAGATACAAAAAAAGATGACCCAGAAGAGGCAGTAAAAAACAATAATATTAAAGATATAGTAAAAGTAGGAATGAAAGTATTAGTACAAGTAAAACGTGATAGTACTAACAAAAAGGGAGCAAGAGTATCTACTCATATAAACTTAGCAGGAAGATTTTCAGTAATTATGCCAGGAGTAGAGTTTATTACAATTTCTCAGAAAATCGAAGACAAAAAAGAAAAGAACCGCTTAATGGAAATTATTAAAAAGAATATTCCTAAAAATATTGGTATTATAGTAAGAACATCCGCAGAGGGAAAAAGCGAAGAAGAAATTGTAAAAGACATGAACCAAATCATCAAAACATGGGAAAATATAAAAAAAGAAGCACAAAATGAAAAAGAAGTGCCAAAATTAATTTATGAAAATTCGCAAATTATTAAAAGAATTTTCATAGATTTAATAGACCAAGATATTGAAAAAATTATTGTAAATAATGAGCAAGAAGAAAAAGAAATAAAGGATATGTTAAAAGAAAATGGGCAAGAGATAAATGTAGTTTTAAAGAAACAAGAAACTTTATTTGATATGTATGATTTAGGAGCTCAATTAGAAAAAATACAAAATCGAAAAATCTGGTTAAAATGTGGAGGATTTATTACTATAGATAAAACAGAAGCATTAACTGCAATAGATGTAAACTCAGGAAAATATATTGGGACAAAAAGTTTAGAACAAACAGTATACACAGTAAATAAAGAGGCAAGTATTGAGATTGCAAAACAATTACGTTTACGCGATATTGGAGGAATTATTATTATCGATTATATAGATATGCAAGAAAAGGAACATAAGCAAAAGATTATAGATGTATTACACGAAAACTTAAAAAACGATCGTTCTAAAACACAGATTGTTGGTTTTACAGAATTAAATTTACTAGAAATGACAAGAAAACATATGTGTAGTAATGACTAAAGTAAAAGAAGAATAGTATAAAAAATGTAGTAATATAAAATTAAAAACGAGTTCGACCTGTTAGCCAAAGGTGTCATATTTCTTTTTCTCAAAGTATAGTGTGTATCTTTCTTATTAAAACCAATCATACTAAAGCGCCGTGGAGAACGGAATTTTTAATTTTATATTACTACATTGATAATATTTACTAGTAATAAAAGGGGGGGAGAAAAATGGACTTTACTATGATTTTACCAATACTAATTGGAGTAGGGATTTTATTTATAGTACTAAAATTATTAGCATTACCAATGAAATTAATTATAAAACTTGTAATTAACGGAATTGTTGGCGGTATTCTAATATTTGTAGTAAACCTAATTGGAGCAAACTTCGGCTTTATGATAGACTTAAATTGGATTACAGCATTAATAGTAGGAATTCTAGGTGTTCCAGGAGTAATAATAGTAGCAATACTACAATTTATACTATAATACTACAAAACTCTTTTATTTTCTAGCAAATTATGATAAAATAGATACATAAGTAATACTTCTGTAACACTAAAACTATGAGGCAATATGCCAGAAAGGGAAAGCAATGCTAGAGTTGAAAGAAAAATTTACATTTCGTGGACAAGAAGAGTATTGTTTCTATAAAGTCAATCCAGATTCATATCGACTAACTTCTAATAGAGATGGTGAAGTTATATGTACATATGAAGTAAAAGGAGACAATATAGAGGTGTCCAAAATGGACACAGCGAATACTTATTTTTTTCGTGACGAGGCAATAAAAAAAGGCATACAGGAAATTAACAACAAAAAATAGGGCATTGCCCTTTTTTTGTTGTTAATTTCCTAGTATCTTTTTTAATTCTTCATTTCTCTTTATCTTTTGAGTAGTAGTCTTAATCATTGGCTCATCTGTTACAATAATATTTCTTATATGCTTATAAGCAGGCATAGACTTATTAATCTCTTTTATATCATTCCAAATAATTTCTTTATAACTAGAAACATCTTTATTAGGGTAAGTTTGTTTCATATAGTCTACATTATAAACAATTTTTGCATTAATTTCTAAATCATCATCTTTAGTAGGCTTTCCATAAACCATGTTTTCAGCAACATATGGAAGGCGAGAAATCAAAATTTCAATTTCTTCTGGATAAATATTCTTACCATTTTTTAAAACAATAACATTTTTCTTTCTACCAGTAATAAACAAATATCCATCTTTATCATAATAACCTAAATCGCCTGTATGGAACCAGCCATCTATTAATACTTCACGAGTTGCCTCTTCATTATCATAATATCCAAGCATAATATTAGGACCTTTTACAATAATTTCTCCAATACCTTGCTCATTTGGCTCATCAATTTTAATTTCAACATCTGGAAGAGCAAATGCAACAGAACCAGGTTTTTGATATTTATCATTTTCAGCAGAAACAATAGGAGAAGCTTCTGTTAAGCCATATCCATTTAATAATTCAATTCCTAAATTTTTAAGACCTTTAATAGTAGATTTATCCATAGGAGCAGCACCATAAATAACAAGCCTTAAATGTCCACCAAGTTCATTAATAACAGATTTAAAAAACTTTCTTCTTACATCAATACCACATTTTAGTAGTAAATTTGAAATACCAGTTAATATATAAAATGGAATAGTTAAATGCTTTTGTTTAATTCCTTTTTTTACTTTTTTATACATAGCTTCTAAAATTAAAGGAACACAAACAAAACCAGTTATTTTGTATTCTTTTAAATTTTGTGCAACATAACGAAGACCATCACAAAAAGCAATTGTAATACCACAATATAGTCCATATAAAAAGGTAGTAGAAGATTCATATGTATGGTGTAGAGGTAAGAAAGATAAAAAAGTATCTTCACTTGTTACTTTTGCAATACAACCAGTTGAATAAATATTAGAACAAATATTATGTTGTGATAGCATAACAATTTTTGCAAGGGATGTAGTTCCAGAAGTAAATAACATAATTGTCATACCCATATTATCAATTTCTACTTCATCATATCTTTTATCTCCATTATTACGAAGTGACATACCATTTTCTATAAGAGAAGAAAGAGATAATACATCATCATTATTTTCTATAAAATCCATACAAATAAAATGTTTTAATTTACAGTTTGGATTAGATTTTAGATTATTAAAAATAGATAAATATTTTTTATCAAAAATAACAGCATCTACTTCGCTACGAATAACAGAACTTTCAATTTCATTATCTGGAAGAGCTTTATCTAAAGGAACTACAATCATACCGAGAAGTAGTAACACTTAAATAGCTCATACACCATTCATAACGGTTTGGAGCAATAATAGCAACACGTTTACCAAGTAATCCTAAATCTATAAGTGAAGTTCCTAAATTTTCTATATCTTGTTTTAATTCAGTATAAGTATGAGTAATGTAAGTTGTATCCTTTGGACTTTTTTTATAAATAAAAGCAACTTTATTAGGATAAAGTTTTGCTGAACGATTAATTAATTCCCTAAAATTGGAAACTCTTTCAATTTCATATAGCTTACTTCTAGATAATTCTTGCATGCTCATACCTCCATAAAAAACATTAACTCTATTCTATACTTAATTAAGTAAAAAAACAATACTTAAATAGTGAAACTATATAAAATTTACAAATATAACTACTCTGAAGAAAATATTTGACAAATTCTTGAAAAAGCAAAGTAATGTATAGTATAATAATACCGGAAAAGAAAGGTTGGAAAAGTAATGTCAAAACAAGAAATAAGGATATTAAACTATATAGTTATTTGTATAAGTGAGTTTGCTAAACAAAAAAATATGACAAGAAAAGAAGCATATAACTATTTAAAGAAATATAAAGGATTGGAATTTTTAAACGAATGTTACGAAGCAGAACATACAGTAAGTCTAAATGATGCTGTTGAAGATTTAACGGAAGTATGTAAAAGAAATGGAGGAAACATATAGTGGTTTTATATCATGGATCAAATACAAAAGTAGATGAAATTGATTTAAGCAAATGTAGAAAATATAAAGATTTTGGACAAGGCTTTTATTGTACTACTATAAAAAAACAAGCAGAATTTATGGCAGAGAGGGTAGAAAAAAGAGAGGGAGGAACAAAGACTGTAAATACTTTTGAACTAGATGAAAGTATTTTTGAGGATAAAGAATTAAATATTAAAAAGTTTGATAAACCATCAAAAGAATGGGCAACATTTATATTAAATAATAGAGATAGAGATTTTAAAGATATAAGCAGTAAGGAATGTAATACAGATAACAAATATGATTTAGTAATTGGACCAGTAGCAGACGATGACATTATCGTATTATTTAGAACTTTTGTAAATGGATTAATTGATATAGATACATTAATAAGAGAACTTACATACAAAGAATTGACAGACCAATATTCATTTCATACAGAAAAATCGCTAAAGTATTTGAAGGGAGTATAAAAATGGTATTAGAAAAATTAAATTATTTAGTAGAGTGCATAATACAAGATTTAATTAGGTACGTAGTTGAAGATAACAACATTACAATAGAAGAGGCTATGGACATTGTATATAATTCAAAAACATTTGAAAAATTAAATAACCTAGAAACACATTTGTATTATGAATCTTCAAGCTATGTATATGAAATGTTAAAAGAAGAACTACAAAGTGATAAATAAAGAAAAAATTATTAAATAAAACAAACATTTATATGTAGAAAATTATTTAAAAAAGGAGAACATTCTCCTGCTTTTGTATTGACGAATAACAAAAAAAGTTGTATTATATTATTATAAAATAGAGTAGAGAATAAATTGTTAAGACCTAGTAGACGGGAAGTTGTTATTAGGGCAAAAAAGGAAACTTTTGCATATTTATTTTCGCATTCCGCTATTTATTAAGAGAAGAAAAATTAAACTTCTTTCTTTTAAGTATGTGGAACTATTTTAAAAGAAAGGAGTTTTTTATTATGTCAAAATTAAAAAAAGTAATTTTATCAGGAGTTTTGTTAGCATTATTAATAGTACTAAATCGTTTTGTATCTATTAAGACACCACTACTAGTTATTAGCTTTTCATTTGTGCCAATTATGATGGCAGGGGTATGGCTTGGGCCTAAATATGCTACAATAATAGCAGCATTAGGAGATTTTATTGGAGCAATCCTATTTCCATTTGGAACATATTTTCCAGGATTTACACTAAGTGCAGGTTTAAAAGGACTTATTTATGGAATGTTTTTATATAAAAAGCCAGGAGAAGAAAGAACTAGTAAAAGCTTTATAATAAGACTTATTATAAGCAATTTATTAGTATTAGGTGTTGTTGAAATTTTTGTAGTATCGCTTTGGCTAAATATTATGTATGGAAAAGCATATTTGGCAGTAGTTTCCACAAGAATTTTAGCACAAGTTATAATGTTTCCTATACAAGTAGTTACAATTTTTATATTAGAAAAATTAACAAGACCAATTGTAGACAAATACTTATATGAAGAGGGAAAATAAAATGAACATAAGTAATTATTTATCGGGGTTTTTTAAAGGAACAAAAGGACCAACACTAGATGCAATAGAATATTTTATGGAGCAACTAGACTTTCCACAAAAAAAGCTAAAAATTGTTCATATAGCAGGAACTAACGGAAAAGGTAGCACTGTGGAAATGCTATCAAATGTTTTAGAACAAGCAGGCTATACAGTAGGAAAATTTATGTCTCCACATATTATAAAATTTAATGAAAGAATATGTGTTAATCATAAAGAAATATTAGATAAAGAACTAGAAGAACTAACAAATAAAATAAAACCTATAGTAGATAGCTATAATAAAACCCATGAAGTAAAAGTAACTTTATTTGAATTAGAAACAGCTATGGCGCTATTATATTTTGTAGAAAAAAAGTGCGATATTGTAATAATGGAAACAGGGTTAGGTGGGCTATGTGACTGTACAAATATAGTAGAACCAATATTATCAATAATCACATCAATAGGCTATGACCATATGGATATATTGGGAAATACACTAGAAGAAATTGCAAATCAAAAAGCTGGTATTATAAAAGAAAATTCAGAAACAATATATGTGAGTCAAGAACCACAAATAAATAAAATTATACAAGAAACTTGTAAGAAAAAAAATAACTTATTACATTTAATTAATCCACAAGACTGTACAAATATATCATATGATGCAAAATATCAAACATTTTCATATAAAGGAAAGCAAGTCAAAATCAATTTAAAGGGAAATAAGCAGATACAAAATGCATGCATAGTATTAGAAACAATAGAAGTTTTAAGAAAAAGTGGGTATACTATTTTAGATGAAACAGTATTAGAAGGACTAAAAACAGTAATACATAAAGCAAGGTTTGAAGTAATTAATTTAAATCCAACAATTATATTTGATGGAGGTCATAATGAGCAAGCAATTAAAAACCTAAAAGAAACCATAAGCATGCACTACAAAGATAGTAAAAAAACATATATTGTTTCTATACTAAAAACCAAAGATTATAAAACTGTTATAAAAGAACTAATGGAAGATAAAGAAGCTGAATTTATATTCACAGATGGAACAAAAGCAAAAGATGAAGTAAAATGTTATGTAGAAAAAGAAACATTATATAATGAGGCATTAAAATATAGAAAAGACAATATATATATGGATTCATTAGAAAATGCAATACAAAAATGTAAAAAACAAAAAGAAAGTGTTATTTTTATAGTGGGCAGTTTTTACACATACAAAGAAGTAATGCAATATATAGAAATGTAGGGGGGGCAGGCCTTGTGTCTGCCCAAATGAAAGGAATAAAATGATTAATTTAAAAAATGTAGGTTATGGATACAAAAAAGAAAAGCCAGTTATTTACAATATAAATAAACAAATAGACAAAGGTAAATTTATATGTATTATAGGTAAAAATGGTTCACGGAAAATCTACCCTTGCAAAACTAATAGCAGGAATAATAAAACCATCAAAAGGAGAAATTTCGGTAGAAGAGAAAAATACCAAAGAAAAGAAGAACTTTTTAGAAATTCGTAAAGAAATAGGAATAGTGTTTCAAAATCCAGAAAACCAAATTATATTTAATAATGTAGAAGATGAAATGAAATTTGCATTAGAAAATTTAAAAATAGAAAATAAGGAAGAAAAGATTATACAAGCATTAAAAAAAGTAGGGCTAGAAGGAAAGGAAAAAGAAGAAACCTATTCACTTTCATTAGGACAAAAACAACGATTATGTATCGCAAGTGTACTTACACTAGAAACCAAATATATTGTATTAGATGAACCAACTGCAATGTTAGACCCAAAAGGAAAAGAAGAAATTTATGAAATTGTAAAAAAACTAAAACAAGAAGGATATACAATTATATATGTTACAAACATAATTGATGAAATTTTATTATCAGATGAAATATGGGTAATGGAAGAAGGATGCATAAAAGATGCTTTTTACAAAAATGACATTTTAGAGCATATAAAACAGATGAAAGACTGTGGTATTAAAATACCAGAAATCATTGATTTATTACAACAATTAGAAACTAAAGATATTCATATAAAATTAGAAGAATGGACAATGAAAGAATTAATAGAAAAACTAGTAAAGGAATATAAAAAATGAAAAATGTTTTAAAAATAATTGCATTTATTATATATACAGTGCTATTGTTTTTGATAAAAGACATATGGTTAATATTTGGTGCTATCCTATTTCAAATAGCTCTTACATTAATATGTCATATTTCTATAAATCAATCTATAAAAACATTAATTAAGCTAATGCCATTTATCCTGTTTACTATATTAATTAATTTATGCGTAATGGAAACTATAGAAGCTATTTTAATAGGTATTAAGTTAATTATAGTATGTAATATGACATATATTTATGGTAGTACAACTACAGCAAGAGAGATAGCGATCTCAATAGAAAAATTGTTATTTCCACTTACTTTATTTAAAATAAATACAAGAAATATTGGAATTATGATTAGTATTGCAATTACTTTTATTCCAATAATTAATAAAGAAATAGAAAATATACAATATAGCTTAATTGCAAAAGGCTTTAATATGAGTTTTTGGAGCAGAATTAGGCATATAAATTATATAATGCTACCATTATTCTATGGGCTTATACGAAAAGTAGGTAATATGGAAGAAGCATTAATTGCAAAAGGATATATGGGGGAATAATAACGAGGAAAAAAGTTTTTCTAATGTAACTATTGGAAAAACTTTTTTTGTATGATACAATTACAAAAAAAACTAAGGAGTGCGTTATGGTAGAAGATTTTTATTTTACTTCATCTACAGGAAATAAAATATATGCAAAAATGTGGAGAAATGAAGAAATAGAACAATATAGAGGTATAGTACAATTAGTACATGGAATGCAAGAACATATTGAAAGATATGATGAATTTGCAAAAGAGATAGCAAAAAATGGATATATTGTAGTAGGTCATGACCATTTAGGACACGGAAAAACTGCTACAAATAAAGAAGATTTTGGCTATTTTACAAAAGAGAATGGATGGGAGCACTTGGCTCAAGATGTACACATATTACAAAAAGAAATAAGTAGAAAATATCCAAAATTACCATACATTATATTTGGGCATAGTATGGGGTCATTAGTAGTAAGAACATATTTAACAAAATACAATGATAACTTAACAGGAGTTATTTTATCTGGAACAAGTGGGCAAAAAGCAGGACTGATTACAGGGCAAATACTAACAAAATTTATTATGCTAGTAAGAGGAGAAAGATATAGAAGTCCACTTCTTGAATATTTAATAACAGGTTCTTTTAACAAAAAGTTTAAACCAAACCGTACAAAAGCAGACTGGACAACAAGAGATGAAGAAGTAGTAGATAAATATCAAAAAGACCCATTATGTGGATTTAATTTTACTACAAATGGATATATAAACTTACTAAAAGGCTCATATTATTTATCAAAACAAAGAAACATAAACAAAACAGCAAAAGTTCCAATATTACTTATTTCAGGGGATAAAGACCCAGTAGGAGGAATGGGAAAAGGTGTTATACGAGTAAAAAACATGCTAAAAAAAGCAGGTTTACAAGATGTAACAATTAGGTTATTTAAAGATGCAAGACATGAACTAACAAACGAAATAAACAAAGATGAAGTATATTATGTAATATTTAATTGGTTAAACAAGAAATTAGAAAAATAGAAAATAAATAGAAAGAATATTATAATAGCTAGTGTACCAAGAGTCGGCAAAAGTACACTTTGCATATACCTAATTTATACGAAAACAAGCTAAACTATTGACTAAAAGCTAAAAAAGTTATAAAATCATTATGTAAAATTCTAAAATAATGTAATTTTATGCTTTTTTAGTATTTTTTTACATTGAAAGGGGTGTGAAAATGGAGTTTGAAAGTATTAAAAAGATTGTAGAAACAGAGAAAGAAGCACAAATCATAAAAGAAGAAGCATGTAAAAAAGCTAAAGATATCTTAGAAAAGGTAGAAGAAACAAAAGAAAATAACAGAGCTTATTTTAAAGGACAGCTAGAAAATAGAATTAATGACTTAAAAAAAGAGCAAAAAGAAGCAAATAAACAGCTAATTAGTAACATAACAGTAGCATCAGAGGAAAAGGTCAGAAAAATAAGTAGTGGTTTGAATGAAAACGTAGCAAAGGCTGTAGAAAAAATATTTGAAGAAGTCATCAATATTTAAAATAACCCTTAAAACTAAGATGAAAGGAGAGATTTAAACCAAATGTCTATTGCAAAAATGAACAAAGTGACAATTATAGGAACTAAAGATAAGCAAGAAGAAATTTTAAAGAAATTACAGAAATTTGGCTTTTTTCAAGTAGAAGACATGTCACATCTTGCTCAAGACGAAGAATTTAAAGATATTTTTAATAAACAAGACAGAAATGAAGAAATATCTAGCATAAACCAAAAACTAATAAATACTGAAAAAGCAATTGCAAATGTAAAAAAATATTATAAAGTAAAAAAATCTATGTTTGAGACAAAAGAATACTATAATGAATTATCTACTAAAGATGCAGAAAATTTATATAGTAAATTACAAAATGTAAACGAAATTTCTAATTTAATAGAAGAATACACACAAAAAGTTAATACACTAAATATGGAGAAAACTGGACTAGAACCATGGACAAACTTTTCAATTTCAGCAGATTTAGAAAAGATTAACTATATTAAAATCATTTTAGGAACAGTTACTCTAAAATATTCAAAAGAAGAAATTGAAAATGTATTAAATAAAGAAAAAGTAGAATATTCAATAAATGTGATAAATAAAGATAAGCATAATTTATATTTATCAATAACAACTAAAAATGAAGAAATCAATCATATAAAAAGAATATTAAAAAAGTTTGAATTTAATGAAAAAGAAATTTCTTTAGAAAATGAAACTGTTACAGAAAAAATACAAAAAATAGAACAAGAAATTTTAAAATTACAAAATGAAATACAAGAAAATAGAGCAAGGATTAAACCAGAAGAAATAAAAGAATATGAAAACCTATATGATTACTATTTAGCACAAAAAGACTTAAAATTAATAGAAAGAAATATAGTTACAACAAACAATACATTTTATCTTGAAGGTTGGATGCCAGAAGGATGTAAAATAAATAATAATAAAGAATTTATTATTAAAGTAAGACCAGAAGAAGAAAATGAAGAAGTACCAGTATTAGTACAAGATAACAGAATAGTAGAGCCATTTCAATCTATTACAAATATGTATAGTGTGCCAAATAAACGTGAATTAGACCCTAACCCAATAATGGCAATTTTCTATATACTATTCTTTGGATTAATGCTAAGTGATGTAGGATATGGGCTACTTTTAACAATAGGATGTTTATTTTTCATAATAAAGAAAAAATATTCAAGAGGAGAAGGAAAACTTGTTAAGCTACTAACATACTGTGGTATATCATCTGTAGCTTGGGGAATTTTCTTTGGAAGCTTTTTTGGAGACTTAATACCAATAAAAGGAGTATTAAACCCATTAAAAGATGTAATGCCACTTATGGGGCTTGCACTACTACTAGGAATAGTACATATTTATACAGGTATGCTTATGAAAGCTATACAACTTATAAGAGAAAAGAAAATATTTGACGCTATATGTGATATAGGATTTTGGTATTTACTTCTAACAGGTGTATTTTTACTAGTAATACCTATTGTTGCAGGAGATATTGGAATATTTAGTGAAATAGGAAAATATTTAGCAATTGTAGGTGTTGTAGGAGTAATTTTAACTGGAGGAAGAAAAGAAAAAAATATCATAAAAAAATGTACAAAAGGTGTTAGTAGTTTATATGATATAACAAGCTATTTATCTGATGTTTTATCATATTCAAGACTAATGGCACTATGTTTATCAACAGGAGTTATAGCACAAGTTGTAAACTTATTAGGAGGTCTTGTAGGACCAATTCCAGCAATTTTAGTTGGAATAATAGGACATGGATTTAACCTTGCAAACAGTGCATTAGGTTCATATGTACATACAAGTAGGTTACAATATGTAGAATTTTTTGGTAAATTCTATGAAGGTGGAGGAAAAGAATTCACACCATTTAGATATAAAAATAAATATACAAAAATTAGGGAGGAATTTTAATTATGGAATTTTTAGCAGGATTAGCAGATGGAAGATTTTTAGCAATATTAGGAGCATCAATTGCAATTATATTTGCAGGTATGGGGTCAGCAAAAGGAACATCAATAGCAGGACAAGCAGCAGCAGGAGCTGTTTCAGAAGATTCAAGTAAATTTGGTAAATTATTAGTATTACAATTATTACCAGGAACACAAGGTCTTTATGGATTTATTATCGCATTCTTAATTTTATCTAAAGCAGGATTACTTGGTGCAAGTGTTGCACTAACAACAGGACAAGGTTTCCAATTATTAGCATCAGGTTTAGCAATAGGAATTACAGGACTTGTATCTGGTATCGCACAAGGAAAAGCAGCAGCATCAGGTGTTGGAGTTGTAGCAAAAAATGCTGATGATTTAGGAAAAGCAATCACATTAGCAGCTATTGTTGAAACATATGCATTATTAGGATTATTAATTTCATTCTTAGCATATAACGGAGTAGTAGTTGGATAAAAACAAACATCACTGTAGATATTTAAATTTTAGGTGATGTAGGGGATAGCGATTTCTCGTCCACGATGTTAGTAATCTTAAGAAAGGAGATTTGAAATTGGAAGAAGAAGTTATTTTAAATAGGATTATTGAAGAAGCAAATAGTGAAGCAAATTCAGTAATAGCTGAGGCAGAGCAAAAAGCCAAAAACATAGAAGAAGAAAATACAAAAAAGCAAGCAAAACAAGCAGAAGAGCAATTTGAAATAATGAAACAAAAAGTTTTATTAGAATCTACTTCTGAAATTGAAAAAGCTGAATTTGAAGCAAAAAAAAGCGAACTTACTGAAAAAAAGAAAATAATTGAAATAGTAAAAGAAAAAGTAAAACAAAAAATTAAAGATTTAGATGAACAAAAATACATAGATTTAATAGATGAAAAAATAAAGAGATACAGAAATGAAAATGATGTAGAAATATTATTACCAAAAAGATGTTATGAACAAATTAGTAAATTAGCTATAAGTTATGGAATGAAAACAGAACTAACACAAGAATTTGAAGCAGGTGTTATAGTTAAATGTGGAAACATAGAGTATAACTACGATTTTGAAGAAAACATAAAATTTATGGATGAAGAAATAGAAAAAGAAATTGATACTATTTTATTTAGCAAGATGTAGGAGGTTTATATGGAAAAAATATATCCTTATGCGGTAGCAAAAATAAGAGTAAAAGAAGGTCGTCTTTTAACTAAAGCAAACCTAGAAAACTTAGCTTCTGAAAAAAGTATAGATAGAATAGTATCAGTTTTAAGAGAAAGAGGATATGACTTCGATTTAGTTGCAAGATATGAAGATTATGGAACTGTTCTAAGAAAAACTCAAGAGGACTTATATAAACTTGTAAAAGAAATAATAGACGAAAAAGATATTGTAGATATATTTTTAAGTAAAAACGATTATTATAATATAAAACTTATTTTAAAAAGCCAAATAGAAAATAAAGATTATAAAGAAAACTTAGTTGATACTGGAAGTATATCAAAAGAAGATATAGCAAGTATTATGGAAGACGAAAAATATGATAGATTAGATGATACAACAAAAAATGCTATAGATGAAGCAAGAAAAATGTATGAAAAAACAAAAATGCCATTTGTAATAGATGCAATATTAGATAGAGCATGTTTTAATAAAATGAGAAATCTAAGCAAAATAATAGATAATGAGTTTATATTAACATATATTACAAAGCTAATAGATATAACTAATATACAAGCATTTTTTAGAGTAAGAAAAATGTATAAAAAGCCTGAAATATTTGAAATATCATATATAGAAGGTGGAAAAATTAGTTTAGCTACATTTATGGAGAATTTTAACGAAGATGAACAAAACCTAAAATATAAGTTTATGGGATTTTCTGATACTATTGAGCAAGCTATATATAATTATAAAAATTTAGATATATTTTGCGATAATTATATGATGAATTACATGAAAGAAGCAAAGCTAAAATCACTTACAATAGAACCTATAGTAGCATATATATATGCTAAAAAAACAGAATTTAAAAATATAAGAATTATTTTTACAGGAAAACTTAATGGTATAAGCCCTGAAAAGATAAAAGAAAGGTTAAGGGAAAGTTATGTATAAAATAGCAGTAGTAGGAGATAAAGAATCTATACTTGGATTTTCTGCTATAGGTATGGACATGTATCCAGCATATGAAGAAGAAGACATAAAAGAAATCATACCAAAACTAATAGAAGAAAACTATGCAATTATATATATAACAGAAAATGTAAGTATAAAAGCTGAAAAATATTTAGAAAAATTGAAAAATAATAAAATTCCAGCAATTGTAACAATACCAAATAACTCTGGAAGTTTAGGGTATGGTGGCAAAAGAATAAAAGAGATGGTACAAAAAGCAGTTGGAATTGAAATTAACTTTAAAGACTAAAAAAGAAAGGAAGGAAATACATTGAAAGAAGGTATCATAACAAAGGTATCAGGACCATTAGTTATAGCAAAAGATATGGAAGATGCAAATATGTTTGATGTTGTAAAAGTATCAGACAAAAACTTAATTGGTGAAATTATTGGTATGAATGGCGAATATGCATCAATACAAGTATATGAAGAAACATCTGGTATTGGAGCAGGAGAAAAAATAGCAAAAACTGGTATGCCACTTAGTGTAGAATTAGGTCCAGGTATGTTAACATCAATATATGATGGAATTCAAAGACCTCTTGAAAAGATATATAAAAAGTCAGGTAAAAATATTGAAAGAGGAATTGAAGTAAATAGTATAGATAGAGATAAAAAATGGACATTTAAACCTAAGAAAAATGTAGGAGATACAGTAGTTCCAGGAGATATTATAGGTGGAGTACAAGAAACAAAAGTAATAGAATGTAAAATAATGGTTCCTTATGGAATAGAGGGAATTATTAAAGATATTAAATCTGGTGAATATACAGTATGTGATACTATTTGTATTGTAGAAGACAAAAAAGGAAAATTACATGAAATCCAAATGCTACAAAAATGGCCAGTTAGAAAATCAAGACCAGTAGCTAAAAAACTAAATCCAGATGATATGCTAGTAACAGGACAAAGGTCAATAGATACATTTTTCCCAATTGCAAAAGGTGGAACATGTGCAATACCAGGAGCATTTGGTAGTGGAAAAACAGTTATTCAACATCAACTTGCAAAATGGGCAGATGCAGATATAATCATTTATGTAGGTTGCGGGGAACGTGGAAATGAAATGACAGAAGTTTTAACAGAATTTCCAAACTTAATAGACCCACGAACAAAAGATTCTTTAATGAATAGAACTGTATTAATTGCAAATACATCAGATATGCCAGTTGCAGCAAGGGAGGCATCAATTTATACAGGAATAACAATAGCAGAATTTTATAGAGATATGGGATATAATGTAGCACTTATGGCAGATTCTACTTCAAGATGGGCAGAAGCTTTAAGAGAAATGAGTGGTAGGTTAGAAGAAATGCCAGGGGAAGAGGGATACCCTGCATATTTAGGTTCAAGAATAGCAGAATTTTATGAAAGAGCTGGAAAAGTACTTGCACTTGGAAATGATGAAAGAATAGGTACTCTTACAGTAATAGGTGCAGTATCACCAGCTGGAGGAGATATATCAGAACCAGTTAGCCAAAGTTCATTAAGAATAGTAAAAGTATTTTGGGGTCTTGATGCATCACTTGCAGCAAAAAGACATTTCCCATCTATAAACTGGCTTACAAGTTATTCATTATACAAAGAACAAGCAGAAGAATGGGAAAGAAATAATATAAGTGATGAATTTGTTAGCTTAAAAAATCAAGCAATGTCAATATTACAAGAAGAATCAAAACTTCAAGAAATTGTACAATTAGTAGGTATAGATGCAGTTTCTACTAAAGATAGAGTAACACTTGAAGTTGCAAGAATTTTAAGAGAAGACTATCTAGCACAAGATGCTTTTGATGATGTAGATAGCTATACATCAAGTCATAAACAAGAAAGAATTTTAAAACTAATTTTTAAATTTTATGAAAAAATAGCAAAAGCAACTGAAGCAGGAGTAAATGTAGAAGAATACATAAAATTACCATTTGTTTCAAGAATTGGTAAAGTAAAATTTGTAGAAGAATCTATAGCAGATAAAGAATTTGATGATATTGAAAAAGCAATGGTTACAGAAACTGATGAAATAATAAGTAAAGGAGGTCTAGTTTAAATGATAAAAGAATATAAAACCATAAAAGAAACACAAGGACCTTTAATGCTTGTTGAACATGTAGAAAATGTAAAATATGATGAAATTGGAGAAATAAAACTTCAAAATGGAGAAACAAGGCTATGTAAAGTATTAGAAGTAAGAGAAGATGCAGCACTTGTTCAATTATTTGAAAGCAGTTCTGGAATCAATTTAAAAGAATCAAAAGTTAGATTTTTAGGAAAAGGCTTAGAATTTGGTGTATCTAAAGATATTTTAGGTAGAGTATTTAATGGTATGGGTAAACCAATAGATGGAATGCCTAATGTAATACCAGATAAAAAAGTAGATATAAATGGAAAACCAATAAACCCAGCAGCCAGAATATTTCCATCAGAATTTATTCAAACAGGAGTATCTTCAATAGATGGATTAAATACACTTGTAATTGGGCAAAAATTACCTATATTTTCTGGTTCAGGTCTTCCACATGCAGAACTTGCAGTTCAAATTGCAAGACAAGCAAAAGTATTAAAAAAAGATTCAAAATTTGCCGTAGTATTTGCTGCTATGGGAATTCCTTTTGAAGATGCTGAATTCTTTAAAAATAGTTTAAAACAAACAGGTGCAATTAATAGGTCTGTAATGTTTATTAACCTTGCAAATGACCCAGCAGTAGAACGTATTTCAACACCTCGTATGGCATTAACTGCTGCCGAATATTTAGCATATGAGCAAGATATGCAAGTTTTAGTAATTATGACAGATATGACAAACTATGCAGAATCTTTACGTGAAGTTTCTGCTGCAAGAAAGGAAATACCAGGAAGAAGAGCATATCCAGGGTATTTATATACAGATTTATCTACAATTTATGAACGTGCAGGAAAAATAAAAGGTAAGGAGGGTTCTATAACAATGATACCTATCCTAACAATGCCAGAAGATGATAAAACACACCCAGTACCAGATTTAACAGGATATATAACAGAAGGACAAATAGTTTTAAATAGGGACTTAAATAAAAGAGGAATGACACCACCAGTAGATGTACTTCTTTCATTATCTCGTTTAAAAAATGAAGGTATAGGAAAAGATAAAACAAGAGAAGACCATTCTGGTGTACTAAATCAATTATTTGCAGCATATGCACGTGGAAAAGATGCAAAAGAATTGATGGCAATATTAGGTGAAAGTGCACTTTCAGAACTTGATAGAATTTATGCAAGTTTTGCAGATGATTTTGAAAGAGAATTTATTGCACAAGGTTTTGAAACAGATAGAAGTATTGATGAAACATTAAATATTGGTTGGAAATTATTATCAAACTTACCAAAACAAGAATTAAAACGTATTAAAGATATTTATATTGATAAATATTATATAGAAAAATAGAAAGGAATAGAGATATATGGCAGTATTAAATGTAAATTTAACTCGTATAGAAAGTATCAATATGAAAAAATCTTTAAAAACTGCACAAAGAGGACATAAGCTTTTAAAAGATAAATTAGATGAACTTGTAAAAAAATTACTTGAACTTGTAAGAGAAAACCAAAAATTACGTAAAAAAACTGATGAAATGTTACAAAATGCATATCAAAATTTTATGCTTGCTAAAGCAGTAATAGGTGAGCAATATATAGAAGAAGCATTAGTAATTCCAAACCAGTCAGTTTCAGTAGATATTGGTGAAAAAAGCATAATGAGTGTAAAGATACCAGAGTTTAATTTTAAAAAGCTAACAAATTCAATTGATGATGAAGAAAGTAAAGTACTTTATGGCTTTGCATATACTACATCAGAATTAGATAAAGCAATTGAAAGCTTTTCAGAAGTTTCAGAAAGCTTATTAGAACTTGCGCAAAATGAAAAGGCAATAGAACTAATTTCAGCAGAAATTGAGAAAACAAGAAGAAGAGTTAATGCAATAGAAAATGTTACAATTCCTAATTATATTGATACAATAAAATATATTGGGCTAAAACTATCAGAAGATGAAAGAGCATCAACATCAAGACTTATGAAAATAAAAGAAATGCTAGTAAAATAAAACTCTAAACAAAAAACTCCATATTTAGTGGAGTTTTTTGCTTAGAGAAAAGAGTACAAATTTATGAAATATGCTATGAAAAAAAGTTAAAATGAAATAAAAATAGAAGTCATAAATATTAAGATAAAAGCATATTATATAATAGGGGGTATAGTATGTACTTTATCAATAAGGAACATGAATATTTTTACAATAAAAAAATAGGACAGGTTAAGAAAAAAGATATATATATAGATAGTTTAATTTATTTATTATCTAGTAACAAGGAAACTAGAAATAATTTTGAAGAAATATATAGCCTTAAAAACAATACAATAAATATATATAGTTTAAAAGCACCTTGGCAAACAGGGACAAGTATAAATATATGTAGACTAGCATTTAACTTATTTGGAGAAGTAACATCAGATAATATAGAAAAAGAAACAAGCTATTTATATACAGTTAGTAGTATTTTTAAAAATATAGATATAAATATTGGTACAGAAGTATTGAAAATTATGTATACTTATTGAAATATGTTTATAAAAGTGATATAATAATAAAAATTAAGCAATATTTTTGATAATAAGGAGCAATAATTTCAATGAATCAAAAAATGGACAAAGATATAACTACAAAATTAAAAAATAATACCAAAACATATATCACACTAGAAGAAATAGAAAAAATATTGAATAAAGAAATTAGATATTTAGAACTTGTTAATATTATTAAACAGTTTATTAGTGATGGAATTTTAAAAGCCGTTCGGAAAGGATAAGAATGGTAAAATTCCATCGCTTTTTTTAAAGTATAAAATAATGAAATCATCAGAGCAAGAAACAAATTATGACAGAGAGATACGAACTTTATGTGATTTAATAAATATAGAAGAATACTTAAATAAACCTAGTATTTATGAAAAACATCGTGAACTATTACTTCCATTAAATACATTTTTAATAAAAAACAGAAAAGATTTAGATATACCAATTTCTAAAAATGAAAGAGCTTATCAAATTTGGAATGATGAAAAAATGTTAGATGACTCGTTATGTAAGAGTATAGTGAAATGGAATAGATTAGAAGAAAAATTGAACTATTATTTAACGCCAGAACCATTTTTTGATTATATTCATTGTAAAAAGGAAAAAATGAATATATTAATAGTTGAAAATAAAGATACTTGGTATAGTTTAAGAAAAATAATAAATAGTTTAAAAAATGAGTGTTATTTGTGTGATATAGAAATAGATGGAGTGTTGTATGGAGAGGGAAATAAAATTACAAAGGAAAAAGCATTAGAAGAATACGAAAACGAGGTAATACAAAGGAAATGTTCTTTTTTATATTGGGGAGATTTAGATTATACAGGAATTGAAATGTATGAGAGGGTTGTCAATCAAAATAAAAATGCCGAAATTAGTTTATTTACTAAAATATATGAAATAATGATAGATGCAAAAGATTTAGACTTATTAGGAAAGATAAAACATAATCAAAATAACAATATATCATTAGAATTATTTATAGATTCATTTGACAAAAAGTACCAAGAAAGAATAAAATATATGCTAAATAAGAATTCTTATATTCCACAAGAAATTATAAATGCAGCAATTTTAAAAAATATATGTAAAGAAAAGGAAATATTATAATATGCTAGAATATTTAGAAGGTTTTGAAAAGAGAATGGAATTTTTTGCAATTGTAGAATCAATTGCAAAAAGAAGAAATAGAACAGATAAAATAGAGAATTTATTTGAGGAGGATCAATTAGACAATATTATAATGACAGTGTTAGTTTATATTATGGAAGTTACCCTAACAGAAGAACAAGAATGTACATTAGAAAGTATTATACAATTCGTAAAAACAATATTACCGTATTATCAGAAACGTGTATCATTTGAAGAAGCAGAGGAAATAACAAGATATATAGTAAAAGATATTTTACAAAATAGAGGAAATAAACGTGAATATAAAGTTATGGGCTATGAAAGTGGATATAAATCAATTCCAATAAGATTAGTAGCAGATAAAATTAATGAGAATAATAAGATTATTTTTGAACTAACAAAGCAAGGATATGATTTTTTATTTCGTACAAAAGAGGTGGAAGATGAACTAGGGTTTGAAATAGAAGAAATAAAATTAAAAATGCTAATAAAAAAGAAAAATTATCAAGGAGCGATTAGTCAAAGTAGAGAAATAATAAGAAGACTAAGAAATCAAAAAATAGATTTTTTACAATTTGAAGATAAACTAAAGTCAAATATAAATAATATATCAAGTGCAGAATATGAAAATTTAGTAAACAAAAATAATAGTATAATGCAAGATGGATATAAAGAAATGAAAAAAATAGATGATCTTATTACAAAGGCAAAAGAGCATTTAGAACAAGAAGAAAGCAAACATGATGAATTAGATGAAAGTGTAAAAAAGGCAAAAAGAGAAGTTTACACAATTAGTCAAAATGTAAAACAAGCATTACGATATCAGAGACAATTATTAGTACAAGGTCAAAAATTAAAAAAATTGTATTTACAAATACTAGAAGATACTATGAGTTTCACTATAAAGAAAAGATATAATTTTGAAGAACAAATATTAAGACCATTAGAAAAAGTCCAATTAAAAAATACAAAACAAGTATATAAAATCTATGAGGGATTGGTAAACCCTTTATTTTTGGCAGGAGCATATAAAAGACTAAATTTGAATTTACTATATGATAGCCAATCTAAAATAAAAGCTACAGAAGAAGACTTTGCAAGGCAGGCAGAAGAATATGAGGATAATGAAAAGCAAAGAGAAGAAATACAAAGAAGAAATGAAATCCATATAGAAATAGTTGAAGAATTATTTGACTTTATGGCTGAAGAAAGAGAAAGTTTTAAACTCTCTGAATGGTTTAGTAGTTTAGGAGAAGATAAAAAAATAAAATACACAGAAAATAAAATTGTATTTTTAGCATTATTAAAATTATATGAAATACAAAATATATCTATTTCAGAGTTTTTGCAAGAAGAAGCGGTGAATGAAAATTGTAATGGAGAGTTTGACTTGTCCTATTGCCTATATATAATTTTGAAACAAAAGAAACGTAAATTTGACTTTGATGGTATAAAAATAGAAAAACTTGATACTGTTTTTAAATTTTGTACTCAAAGTGAAGATATGAAAGAAGAGATAGAAATTAATGATATGAAAATTATTAGAATAGGAGAAAAATATGTTAGAGGAAGCACTGAGAATTTATAAAAAATTATTAGAACAAGGAGAAATTAGAAAAGGACAAGATAAAGAACTTTTTGAACATTATACAGAAAATTTAGAAGTAAGAGAAATTTTAGCGAGTTTTGAAAGAGAATTAGATTTTAAAATTGTCGAAGTTCCAAGAACCATATATTTTGTACCAAATATTGAAAATAAAATACTTAGTTTTTCATTAAGAGAACTAAGAGAAACTATTAAACCAGATGCTAAACTAATAGATAGCTTTTTAATTTGCTATATTATAATGTTTATTCTATATTTGTTCTATGGTGGAAAAAATACAGATCCAAAACAAGCCGAGTTTTTGCAATTAAAAGATATTGTTCAAGCATTAGATGATAAATTTAGTAAAGTTGATGAAGATGCTAAAAGATTGTTAGAAGAAGATTATTCAATCAATTTCCAAAATATTACTGATGAATGGCATGCCAAACAAGTAGATGGAGTTGGAAGAAATACAAGAAAGTATATGGTAAAAAAGGCTTGTGATATATTAGAAAAAGAAAAACTGGTATTTTATCCAAATGGAGAAAAAGATATAGAAATAAGGCCAGAAGAAAAGTTAGATAACTTAATGAGATATTATTATTTGCTAGAAGATAGGATTAAAGAGATTAATCAAATATTTATGATTGGAGATGATAATAATGCCTAAAATAAATAGAATTAGAATTGCAAATATTCAGTATGACAAAAAAGTAATTAAAGACTTATTTATAGATTGCTATAAAGGAGAGAATGTATTACTTAATTTAGCAAATGGTGGAGGAAAAAGCGTTTTAGTGCAATTATTACAGCAACCAATATTACCAGAAAGTAAGATACATGGAAGAGAAATACATAGCTATTTATCTCCAGATCAAGCTTCATATATATTAATTGAATGGAAATTAGATAATTCTCCAAAACATTATTTATTAACAGGAATAGTAATGAGCAAATTATATTCTAGTGATGATATGAATAAAACAAAGTATTTTACATTTTTAAATGACTATAAAAGTAGCAATGAATTTGATATTAAGAATATTTTGTTTATTCAAAAAGAAGAAAATGCAATTATTTATAAATCATATGAGGCTGCTATGCAAATGATAAGAGACAATAGAACTTTAGAAAATTTAAGACTTTTTGGAAGAGGTGAGCAAGCAGAATATAGAGCTAAATTATCAGAATATGGTATTTTTGTAAACGAATGGAAGACTTTAGCAAAGATAAATGAAAATGAAGGTGGAATGGATGAGATTTTTAAAGATTGTAAAACGTCAGATAATTTAATAAATAAATGGATTTTAAAAGCTATTTCAGATAGTAATGAGGCAGAAAGTAAAGAATTAAAAGAAATGTTTATTACATTAATGCAAGAAATTGTAGAAAAAGAAAGTAATATTAAAGAAAAAGAGATTTTAGAGAATTTTAAAGAGAAAATAAAAGAGTATCAAGAACCATTAACTAAATTATTAGAACAATTAGATAAAGAAAAGAAAGTAAAAGAAACTATTTATGAAATATATTTGAGTTTTCAAAAAATAAGTAAAGAAAACCAAGATAGAATATTACAAATAGAAGAAAAAATTATGCAAAATGAAGAAGAATTAAAGAAAATAGAATATGAAGAAATATCAGAAGAATATTATCATTTGCAAAGCGACTTAGAAGATATAAAGGAAAAAAGAGAAGCAAAACAGAGCCAATTCGAAATCCAAAAACAAATATATGACAAAGCAAAATTTGAATATAGATTACAAGAAGTAGCACATTTATATCAAAAAGAAAAAGAAGCAATTGCTAATATAGATGCTTTAAATATAAGAAAAAGAGACTTGCAAGATAAAAATAACACAGACGAACAATTGATAAAAATAGAATATAATTTGAAAGAACAGTATTCTAATAAAATAGCAGAACTAAATAATAGAATAAAAGAAATAGAAAAAGAAAATGAAAACATAAAAGATAAAATAAGAGATTATACTAAAATAGAAGAAGATAGTCAAAAGAATATTAATAACGACAATGTATTGCTTGGAAAGTTAAAAGAAAGTATAAGAATCTTTGAAAAAGAAGAAAAAGAACTATTTGAAAAATTAGAAATTTTTATATCAAGAAATTTATTAAATGAATTAGAAGAAATAGAAGTTCAGAATATAAGAGAAAATTTTGAAAAGCAAATAGAAAAATTAAATGAAGAGATAGAGAAAAATAGGTTTCAAATAGAAAAAGCAGAAAATCAAATAAAAGAGTTAGATAAAGAAGAAGAACAAAATTATTCTCAAATAGAAGAACTAAAAAAACAAGAAATGCAAAAAGAAAAGATATATGAAGAATTTCAAAATAAGAAGGAAGAAATAAAAAATGTCTTACAATTTCATAGGTTAGAAGAAAATAGTATTTTTCAAAAACAAATATACATGGGAATAGTAGAGGAAAAATATTTAGAATATAAAAGAAAAGTAGAAGAATCTGTAAGTCGAATAGATAGATTAAAAGAATATCTGAAAGATTTAGAAAATGGAGGAATTCATAATTCTCGTGAAGTAAGGAAGGTATTAGAAGAGGCTAATATTGGATATATGCTAGGTGAAGAATATTTAAAGAACCAACAAGAAGAATATAGAAAAGAGTTATTAGAAAATAATCCATTACTGCCATATTGCTATATCATAGCACAGGATGATTTGGAAAAAATCAAAACTTTAAAAATAGAAGAAAATTCTAATAAATTAGCACCTATTATTACTCATGCTAGTCTTAATAAAAAAGTAACTAAAGAAGGGCAAATCGTACAAATAGAACAAATGTGTTTCCTAAGCTTGTACAATAAAGAATGTTTTAGTACTAATACTAAACAATATAAAGAAAAGTTAGAAAATCAACTAGAAAGCTATAAAAAAAGAAAAACAGAGGAAGAAACAGAATTAGACAAAATAGAAGGACATATTCGAATTTTAGAGAGTTTTGATTATCAAGAAAAAGATGAAAAAGAGATGCAAGAGGAACTTACGAAGTTAAAAAAGAAAATACAAGATTTAAAAGAGCAAAATAAAAGGAATAAAGAGCAAATAGAAAGATTAAATAAAGAAAACAAAACAAGAAATGAAGAAAATGCAGAAAAACAAAAAATATTAATAAATCTAGAGCAGAAACAAGAAAAGTATTTAGAATACTTAGAAAAAAATACTAAGTATTGTGAAGGAAAAAAGCAAAAAGAAAACTGTGAAGTAAATATAAAAATAAAGGAAGAAAATATCCAGAAGATAAAAATGCAAATAGATGAAATAAAAAAAAGTGAGAATATAAATAAAGTTAAGAAAAAAGATTTAGAAAATAGCTTGAAAGAGATAGAAGAAAAGAACTTAAAGATACCAAGAATTGAGGAAGAACAAGAAAAATTAGATAATTCATTAGAAGAACTTGAAGTACAATATGAGCAATTAACAAAAGGATATCAGCAAGATATAAAACAGGTTGATACACAGATAAATATATGGAATAAAAACAAGCAAGATGCCCAAAAAGAAAGACAGAAGAAATACTCAGATATTAAAGAAGATGACTATATGTGTATTAGTTATTCAGAAGATTTAGAAGACTTAAATAAAGAAAAAAGTGAAGAAGAAGAAAAAATACTAGAAGATAGAAGAGAAGAATTAAACAAGGTAAACACTGAATATACAAAGATTGAAACAAAATTTAAAACAAACATAGAAAAATTGAAAAACATAAAAAAACAAGAAGCTATTTCTGCAAGTCAAATAAAAGGAAACTATGAAGAAAGAAGAAATAAAATAAAGCAAGAAAAGGTAGAAGGCATAAAAAAACAAAAAGAATATAAAATCAAAAATGATAAAATGCAAAAAGAGATAAATACTATTGAAAGAAATATTGATATAAAAGACATAGAAGATTTTAGAAAACTTGTAGAAAAACGGAGATAAAAAAGTAATACAACAGAGTAAAGAAGAGTTAAATTTACAAGAGTTGATTGATAAATATAAGAAAATGGAACATGAAAATCAAACTTATAAAAATAATATATATAAAATTCATGTAGATATTAGTAGTGAGTATAAAGATAAACATAGAATAATTAGTAATTTTTTATATAATGTTTCTATAAAAGAAGCAGAAGAAAAAAATTATGATGCTTATTATTATATATATGAGAAACTAATTGAATGCTCAGAAAAATTGCTAGATTATATTAATGTTTTAAATTTATCTTTGCAAAATATAGAACAAGATAAAAAGAATATTTTAGAACATGCAATTAAACAAGGAGTAATGCTATATCAAGAAATGAAAAAAATATCAGAATCTTCAAAAGTAAAAATAGGAGAAAGATATGTACAGATTTTAAAAATTGAAATACCACAAGAAATAAAAGAATATGCTCAAAAAAGAATAGAAAATCATATTGATGAATGTATTCAAACCTTGAGAGAAGAGTGTAAACAAAGTGAAGATATAAAAAGAACAATTGAAAATAAAGTAGTTACTTATTTGTCTGATCGCAAATTATTAAATTTAATAATAGATGCAGAAACTATAAAAGTAAAGCTATATAAATTTGATATTGAAAACAAAAATAGTGGATTAAGATATTGGGAAGATGTTATTGTAGAGAATTCAGGTGGGCAAAAATTTATTGCATGTTTTGCACTATTCTCTGCTTTAGTCGAATATACTAGGAGAAAGGAACTAGAAAGCTTAGGGGAAGAAGAAAAGACAGAATCTTCAAAAGTATTTATCTTAGATAATCCATTCGGTAAAACATCTTCTAAGCATTTATTAGAGCCAATGATAGAAATTTCTAAGAAGTTCAATATTCAGATGATTTGCCTATCAGACCTTAGTCAAAGTTCTATTACAGACAAATTTACGTTAATTTATCAATTAGCATTGAGGAGTAGCAAATATACAAGTAATAGCTTTTTGGCAATAGAAGAAGCAAGAACTAATAGTGATGTAACAAAAGAATCTTCATTAGAACAGGTTTATTTAAGGAGCCAAACTGAACAAATTAGCTTTTGGAATTAATTGTATAGCAAAATAATAGTTAAAAGTAAAAAGTGGAAATAGAAGATGTAGAAAAAAATCAACAGAAAAGTATAGGATAGAATGGATTTACAGAAAGCTAAATAATAAGTTAGAAAGATATAAGAATAAGAAGGAATAGAAATGAACTATTATGAAAGTTTAAATAAAGTAGTAGATAAAATAGAAGAAGATTTAGCAAAAGACATTAATTACAAACAACTAGCCAAAATTGTAGGTACATCTAGTTACACTTTACAACGTATATTTGTGTTTTTAACAGGTATAACATTGACTGAATATATAAGGAAAAGACGATTAAGTAATGCTGCTGAAGAACTTTTAAATACAGATACGAAAATAGTTGATATAGCTTTAAAATATAAATATGATTCTCCAATTTCATTTTCAAATGCTTTTAAGAAAATGCATGGAATTAGTCCACAAAATTTAAGAAAGAATAATGTTAGCATAAAAACATGTCCTAAAATTGAATTTAAACCTACAATAGATGTTATAGATGAATTAGAATATAGAGTAATAAAACTAAAAGAACAAAAATTATATGGAGTAACAACTGGAACAATAGAAGAAAGCAATAGTAAAGCAATAAGAGATTTGTTTGATAAATCAAGAAAAGAGAAAATATTGGATTTTATAATAGAAAATAGTGATGGAAAAGAATTATATTATGGTGCAAGTATAAGGCTATATGATGACGACTTTACAAAAAATATTAGTTATTACATATTAGGAAAAAGCAAAAGAGAAGACTTTGTAAGTATAGATATTCCAAAAGCTACATGGGCATGTTTCAAATTAAAAAATAAAGAACAAGCTAATATTTTAAAGCTATACAACACAATATACACTAAATGGTTACTATCATCAAAATATAAAGAAATATTAAATTATCCGCAACTAGAGATTTATTATGAAGATGAATGTGAAATATGTATTCCAATGAAATAAGTTAATAAAAGTGAAACCAAAAAAGTTAATAAAATCATCTCCATAAAGTATATAACCTGAGTTTGACATTTTTTTGAGATAAAAAAGTGCCTTGAGGCTAGTAATAGAGCTAGCTTCGAGGCTTGATTTTTTTACAGAAAGTTGTTGACTTTTTTAGTTCTTTTTGGTTTGGCTTAGAATTTTTTTAATATCTTGTAAAGTCCTAGTTTTTAAAGCAAAGTCAATATTTACAACTTGTCCAATGTCTTTTAATATAGCATCATAATGAGTAAATTGATAAATATTTTCTTGAATATTAAAACAGTTGCATAAACTAAGTGTTTCAAGTATTTTGCCAACAGAATATTTTTTATCTAGTTTATGTTGTAGAACTCTACTAATCACTAAAGCAAGGTAACATGTTAGAAAATGTGATTCAATATGTTCTTTAGTGGAAACAAATACAGGTCTATCATCAAGCTCACTTTTGGTGTATTTAACGAGTGAAAAATGGACCACCTTATAATTAAGATTTTTAAATAACATAAAATTAATATATAACCTCTTAATTGATTAAAATTAAAATTTAGTATAAGTGTCAATACTTGATTTATCAATGCATTTTAGTATTGACACGTTAATAAATTTTAATATAATTTAATACATGGTTATGTAACTAACTGGTCCAAATTTCAATTATAATACTGGTTCAAACTGGTCCATTTTTCATTTAAGAAATACAAAGAACTAGCAAGTAGAATACCAGAACCAAAAGTAGTAAAGAAAAAGAAAGAAAGTAAACTAGTATATGCAGGAAGATATGAAATAGCAAATAACTTTACAGGACGAGCAAAACAACATGTACTAGATGTATTGAGAGACAAAAAATGTAGTGAATTAATGTTAATAAACTAAAGAAAAAAGGTCAAAAAATATAGTAAATTTGGCTTATTAAGGTTGAACTTTAATAAAAAGTATAGTAAACTAAATGTAGTTTAAATCAGGGAAAATTTAATCAAATTATAACTTAGAGCTAAAAAATATTGAAATCTATGGGATTCCCCAGTCAAAAAAACTCATACTGTTGAAATTTTATATTTGACAATGTTATAAAAATAGTGTATAATGAATATACTAAAGGAGAAGTACACTTGTTACTTCAATAAGGAGTATTTCAAGCCTGAAGTTGAAATGAAAAAGTTGGAGTATCCTACCATAAGTGGAATTAAAAAATTGGAGTATCCAAGCCATAAGTTGGAATGAAAAAATTATGCAGGGTGCAGCAGATGTACTCTGCAATTTGTTTTATTAAGGAGTAATAATGGAAAGACTAAAATTCTATAATATTGATGATGAATATATAAAATATTTGTATCAATTTGATAAAAAAGTACCATATAATAAGAATAGCAAAAGACCATACATAGGAATTGTTTTAGAAATAAGAGGAACAAAATATTTTGCTCCAATGTTTTCACCTAAACAACAACATTCAAAATATAAAGCTAATGCTACACATATAAATATTGACAAGAATCTAGGAATGATAAAATTAAATAACATGATACCAGTGAATGAAAAAGACTTGAAACTTATAGAATTTAATAAAATTCAAGATAAGAAATATAGGAATTTATTGATACAACAAAATAATTTTATACAACTAAATACAGATAAAATAAGAGATATGGCTAATAAATTATATGAATTTGTAATAGTTGATAAAAAAGAATTTTTCATACAATTATCTTGTGATTTTGAACTACTAGAGCAAAAGTCGAAAGAATATGCTGGAGCTGAAAATGAAAAGCAAAATAGTAATAACAAATTCATAAAAGATGTAGAGATAACTTGTGAAGTTTTTGAAGAAATCTCAAATATTGTTAAAGCATTAGAAGATAAAAGTTTTAAACATGTAGAAGAATTTACATTAGATGATATATATATGAAAAATGATAAAACTAATGAATTTGCACCTAAAAACGGAAAAATTACAGATACATTAATCATTAGATATGTAAATGAAGAGGACAAAAAAATAGTTTGTAAAAGACGTAATCATAATAATAAAGGATTTGAAATAAGTACAGAAAAATCTGTATTAAAGGTAGTAAATATAGAAGATGCAGAAAAACATTTGAATATGTTAGGTTATACAAGATACTTAAATATGATTGACAAAAATTATATGTATGAAAATGATGAATATATAGCATATATTCAAGAAATAACAGATTTAGGAACTTTTATAGAAATAGAAGCAAAAGAAGTAGAAAATGCAGAACAAAGTGTAGAGAAACTAATAGAATATGTTAAAAGTCTTAATTTAAAGATAGGAACAAAATTTGATATAAGAAAAGCAGATTTATTATATTCAAAGCAAAATAATAAGAAATAAGCGTAGTTTTGCCTATAAATAGGGCAAAACTCTTTGCTTTATTAACATAATATGGTACAATAATAGAGATTGAGAGGTGCTATTATGTCTAATATAAACTACAATCTTTATAAAATTTTTTGTACTGTTGCAAATTCTAAAAGCTATACAGAAGCAAGTGAAAAGTTAGATTTTACTCCTTGGTGTTAGAATAGATATATGATAAAAGGTTTTACTATGGATAATGAAAGACTTAAAGGAAATGGTGGAGGAAATTATTGGAGAGAATTACTTGCCAGAATTAAGGATATTAGATCATCAGAAAAGGTACTTTATAGGCAAGTACATTAGGAATGATAGAATTTAAGTAAAATTGCAATTGCAATTAAAGTTCTAATACAAACCTCATATGAATACAATGTAGAAAACAACGTATTCATAAGGGGGTCTTTCGTTTGGGAAAAATATACATAGAAGAACGTGCAGTAAATTTAGCACAATATATTATAGATAGTGGAGATACAGTAAGAGGAGCAGCTAAAAAATTTGGAATTAGTAAAAGTACAGTACACAAAGATGTAACACTAAAGAACGGTAGAGAAAAAGGACAAGTTGTTCCTGAAGTATTGAGATTAAAGGAGTTTTCCTAGCAGAGAAAAATCCTGTGGTGAAGTTAGGATTAGTAATTAAATAAGAAATAAGTAAAGTATTTTGAGTAAATGAACTTAAAATACTTTATTTTACGCACAACAAAACAAATGTTTGACAAAATAAAATAAATAGTATATAATGCGAAAAAGGAAGTGATAATTTGGAAAAAGAAGCTACATATGTAATTTATACAGATGCAAGTTTTGATGATTTTACGAAAATAGGAACTTATGCAGTAATAATAATGCAAGGAAACAAAGTTTTAAAACGTACGGCAAAACGATGTAGAATACAAATGAAAAGTGCTACAGAATGTGAAGTTTTTGCAATATATCAAGCACTTAATATTATTTTAAATAGGTATGTAAAAAAGGAAAGAAGGCAAAAATTCAAATTAAGGACAGATAGTATGGATGCAAAAGAGTTCTTTTTAAAACAAAAGCATAATCAAAAAATATTTTTAGATAATTTAGAACTTTCTAATATCATGAAAAAGACTTATCATACTCTTTGTAAGAAAATATCAAAAAAAGAAGGGAGTTTTTCATTAACTTGGATACCTAGAGAAGCTAATAAAATGGCACACAAATGGTCATATATAGCTTTTGAAAGATTAAGAGGATATAATGAAAAGAAAGAAGTTTTACTAATTGATAAATCATCATTTTTTGAGATATTATTAAATGGAAAGAGAGAACAAAATGAAATAATAAAATATCTATTTTACAATTCAGATGAACACAAAGTAATCTTAAAAACTCAAAAAGAAATATCTAATGCATTAAATATGCCAATTTCTAAAATTAATAGAAATTTAAATAATTTGATAGAATTAGATATATTAGAAAAGGTGAAAAATGGAAAGTATGTAATATTAATATAACAAAATGGTTTTATTTTGTGGCAAAAATATTTTTAAAACAAATACAAAAAGTGGCAAAATACCCATTAAAATAGATGTAAAAAGTGGTAAAAATATTGACTATTTTTCAGAATTATGCTAATAATATATTTAATGGAGGAGATTGAAGTGTTAAGATTGTTTGAAAAAAAATTATTTGATTGGAAAAAATCGGGAATGAAAAAGCCGTTAATGGTAATCGGAGTAAGACAAATTGGAAAAACCTATACAATTGACAAATTTGGAAAAGAAAATTTTGAACAATATTTATATTTTAATCTAGAAAAAAATGACGAAGTAAGGAATATCTTTGAGAAAACGATTGATGAAGAAAAAATATTACAGGAACTTGAATTATATATTGGTAAAAAGATAGATTTAGACAAAACATTATTATTTTTTGATGAAGTACAGGTAAGTGAGAATTTTATTGTATCACTAAAATATTTTAATGAATCAGAAAAACCATATAAAATTATATGTGCAGGTAGTTTATTACGGAGTAAAAATAAATAGATTTAATAGTTCATTTCCAGTTGGAAAAATAAGAATGGAATATATGTATCCAATGAATTTTGAAGAATTTCTAATGGCAACAGGAAAAGAATTGTTACTAAATAAGATTAAGGAATGTTATTTAAAGATGGAAGCAATGCCAGTGTTTGCTCATGAACAAGCACTTACTCTATATAAACAGTTTTTATGTGTAGGAGGTATGCCTGAGTCAATAAATAATTTTATAGAAAATGATTTAGATATATTAAAATATGATTCAAATATAATATCAAATATTATTGAAATGTATATTGCTGATATGAAAAAATATGTAAAAGGTAATATTGAATCTGTAAAAATTGAAAAAGTATATAAAAATATACCAAGTCAATTAGCAAAAGATAAGAAAACATTTAGATATAATTTAATAGATGAAGACGGTAGAAAAAGAAAATACGAAACACCAATTGAATGGTTAATTTCAGCAGGAATGGTTTTAGCAAGTTATAAAATAAAAAAACCAGAAATACCATTAAAGGTTTATATAGATGAAGATATGTTTAAACTATATTTAAGTGATGTAGGATTGTTAACTTCAATATCAGAAATAAAATATCCTGATATTATATTGGAAAGACCTTTTGAATTTAAAGGGGCAATTACTGAAAATTATATAGCTCAAGAGTTTACTGCTAAAGATACATCATTATATTATTGGACATATGGAAGAAATGCAGAAGTAGATTTTAT